>SFGO01000148.1 GCA_004556545.1 Clostridiales bacterium | reverse complement strand
CCTGTTCTCTCTTCAGCATCTTCATCACCTGCTCCTATTATTATCACCTATTATATCAAAAAAGGCCGCGATTCGCGACCTTTTTTGACAGGCTGAGGCCAGCGTGAGTTTGATTTCACGCTGGCCTTTTTAAGCGAGCCATGAGGCCTGTCGCCGAATGGCGGTCTATACTATGCAACTGGCAGGGAGCCGCACCAGACCGGCGAACCGCAAGGCCCGTTGCCGAGCGGCGGTAAACTCCCGGCCAAGCCGCATGTCGTTCGAGCAGCCCCGCGCCCAAGATCGCCGCCGAAACGCTCCCCCATGGAGACTAGACAGGGAGCGTAGTATCCGAGCCGTAAAATCAGGGATATTCCCAGCGTGAAAAGATAGTGGGCCAGTATTCCCCAAAGGAAGCCCCGCGCCGCGGAGCGAAGCAGCGTTTTCATGGTTTTTCTCCTTCGTTTTTTCGGCTGGCTGTCAGAAGCAGATAATGTCCGACAGGCGGCGCTCATGCCCGCCGCAGGGCGAATTGAGGATCTGCCCGGAGAACCATAGCTCCGTGGAGCCGCCGCCGTCCAGATTCAGCGCCACCTGCGCCCCGTACTGCACCATCAGGCTCTGAAGCTCTGGCAGCGTCATACCGTCGGAATAGCCTGGCTGACGGCCGTCAGCCACGATCAGCACATAATGCAGCGGCGAGATCATGCCGATGGCGGTGCGGGACTCCCAGCGGGTGGAGCGGGTTGAAATCACGTCAAAAGCACTGAGAAAAGCGGAAATTTGCCCGTTTTCCACCAGCACCGGCCCAAACTCAAAGGTGTGCCGGACTTTTTCGCTCAAGAGCTGCGGGGCCAGCTGATCCGGGTTTTCGCCCTTTCGGTCGGAGCGGACCTGCAGACTGCCGTCCACATCCACGATCAGCATGTGACGGGTGGTGTCGTGGGTGCGCAGCACCTGACCGCCGCGAATGATGGTGCCGTATTTGTGGCTGCCGAAATCATCCGCGTTGATGGCCAGCACCGCGCCCGTGCCCTGCACCAGCTCGCTCAGGGGCAGCGCCTCTCCCGTGGTGTAAGGTGCCTGAAAGGCGGAGACGTTTTCCAGCTGCACGTCGCAGACAAAATAGACGCAGTTGTTTTTCTCATAGCGGTTTATGGCGATGGAACGAATATCGTCCTCATAAGAAGCGGCATAGGGCTCGGGAATGCATTTGGGTTCCCATTCCGCCTGCGCGGCGGAAACGGTCAGGCAAAGCAGCAAAAGCAATGAAAGAGCCAGCGTCAAAAGGGACTTTCTCATATCTACACTCCTGTTCTGATTCGTTCGTTCCTTTCGGGAACGGGGATAGTCTATCAGACCAGTATAAGGAACCCGCTTTTGCCGTGCGGCGGATTTTCTTATGGAATTCTTATGCGGACATGGTACAATAAAGAAAAAAGAAAACAACATTGGCTTTTTCAAAAAGGAGGATGCGTCATGCGGCTTCTGCTGGTGGAGGACGACGAAGCGCTGCGGACGGTCACGGCCCAGCGGCTGCGCCGGGAGGGCTATGCGGCAGACGAATGCGGCGACGGCATCGAGGGCATGGACTATGCCATCAATGCGGATTACGACGGGCTGGTGCTGGACATCATGCTGCCCGGCATGGACGGATTGAGCCTGCTGCGCGCCCTCCGTGCCCGGGGCTACAGCGGCGGCGTGCTGCTTCTGACGGCCCGGGACGCGGTGGAAGACCGGGTCAACGGGCTGGACAGCGGCACCGATGATTATCTGGTCAAGCCCTTTGCCTTCGAGGAGCTTTCCGCCCGGCTGCGGGCGCTTTTGCGCAAGCAAACGGCCAACCGGGCCGTGCTGCTCCGGCTGGGCGATCTGGAAATGGATACCTCGGCCCGCACCGTGCGGCGGGGCAGTCGGCTCATCTCCCTGACGGCCAAGGAATACGCCCTGCTGGAAATGCTTCTGCGCAACGCCGGGCAGGTGCTTACGCCCAGTCAGCTTTACGATCACGTGTGGGGCGGGCCGTCCTTCGATACCAATCTGGTGCCGTGTACATCGGCTATCTGCGGGGCAAGATCGACAAAGGGGAAAAGGTTCCCTACATCCACACGGTGCGCGGCTTCGGCTACGTGCTGCGGGAGGAGGAACCCGTATGAAGGGGCGTTCGCTGCGGCTTCAGACCCGCATGACGCTGTGGTTCACCCTTTCCGTGGCCGGGATTCTGACCGTGCTGTTCGGGCTAGTGTATGGCTCGCTGGAAGCCATTCTGGCAAGCCGTCAGCGGGACGAGCTGCGTCTGGCCGTCACCCAGCTTTCCTCGCAGGTGGAGTACGAAAAAGGGCTGATTCATTTTGAAAATGAAACGCCCATTTCGGAAGAGATCGTTTATTTTTTGACGGAAGAAAACGGCAGCGAGCTGGCTTCCCGGGGGGACATCGGTCTTTTTGACATGGTTCCCGTGAAGGAAGACGGCTTTACCCGGACAAAGCTGGAAGGCGAGCGTTGGCTGGTGCTGGATTCGCCCCTGCTCATCGTTTGGGAAGAGGCTGTCCGGGTACGGGCCGCCGCGCCATGGCGGCGCAACGGGCAGGTGCTGGCCTTCATCCGCACCATCTTTCTGCTGGCCGTGCCCCTGATGACGCTGCTGGCGGCGCTGCTGGGCCGCTGGATGGCCAAACGTTCCCTGCGGCCCATTCACGGCATCATTGCCTGTGCCAACGAGATCGAAGCGGGCGAGCTGTCCCGCCGGGTGCCCTCCACCGGCAGCGGCGACGAGATCAGTCAGCTGGCCGACACGCTGAACCGAATGCTCGGCAAGCTGGAAGAGGCTTTCCAGCGGGAGCGCCGCTTCACCTCGGACGCTTCTCACGAGCTGCGCACTCCCGTGGCGGTCATCCGCGCCTATGCCGAAGAATTACTGCTCCGCCCCGACCTGCCGCCGGGCGATCGGAAATCGCTGGAAACCATCCTGCAGGAAAGCGTCCGGATGCAGAAAATGATTGGCCAGATGCTTCTGCTGGCCCGGGCGCAGGAGGGCCGTCAGCCCTTGGAGCCGGAACGGATGAATCTGGCGGAGAGCATCGTCGGCGTGAAGGATGCGCTTTCGGATGCCTTGGCAGAGAAGCAGATTGAGTTCCACTACGACGGGCCTACGGAGGCATGGATTCTGGCCGATCAGAGTCAAATGACCCGGCTTTTGCTGAATCTGACGGAGAACGCGGTCAAGTACGGCCGAACAGGCGGTCGGGTGAACGTTCGGCTGGAGGCGCTTTCCGGCAGGTGGCGGCTGACCGTCCGCGACGACGGCGTGGGCATTTCGGAGAAAGACCTGCCCCACATTTTCGAGCGTTTTTACCGGGCGGACAAGGTTCGGGATCGAAGCGGCACCGGGCTGGGGCTGGCGATTGTGCAAGGGATTGTTCAGGCTCACGGCGGGGTGGTATCGGTGGAAAGCGAAGAGGGCAGGGGGACCTGCGTGACGGTGGAGCTTCCGGCGGGTTTTCTTTCCCCCGGCGGGGATTGATGCGCCGACTCCGGCGCGGATTGGGACTGGCCGTCCCAAGGGGCGCTCGATTGCTTCGGGAGGCGAACCGAAGGTTTCCAAAGGGCGAGCGGAAAGCCCTTTGGTGCGCCCGCAGGCGCAAACCCCTGCCCCCGGCGGGGCTTGACGCGCCGACTCCGGCGCGGATTGGGACTGGCCGTCCCATGGGGCGCTCACACTTTTCTTTCGGTGGCGAAAGAAAAGTGTGCAAAAGAAAGCCAGC
>SFGO01000147.1 GCA_004556545.1 Clostridiales bacterium | reverse complement strand
GCTTGGCCGCAGAAAAGGGAGGCCGAAGGCCGACTAGCGCCAGAAATGGCTGAAAGCCATGAAGCGCGTAGCCAAGCACAAGCGTAGCGCAGGGCTTGGCCGCAGAAATGCGGGGCGGGCCGCAAAGCGCTGTTTGCGGGCATGGGCGGCCAACTTGGGGTTTTTCGACAGACTGCGGGGACGCCGTTTTCATGGCGTCCCCTTGTGATATTCCCTTTTACTTGTTCTGGTCTTCCTCTTCTGCGGCGTGATAACGCTGCATCCGGGTAGACCGGCGGCGGGGCGCTTCACTGTCTGCGGAGGAATTCTGCGCCTGACTGGGCGCTTCCGTTCCGCCGTTGGCAGGCTCGATGGGTCTGGCGTAGGGGTTCGTCCGCTGGGCGGGCGTTCCCGCTGCGGATGCCGGACGTTCCTCGCTCTGCCGGGAAGCGGGCGCAAAGGACGCACGCTGGGCTTCCGCGCCGTAGGAGGGCTTCGGCTCGCTGCTCACGATGCTGCCGCTGCTGTAGGGATTATTGGCAGGGCTGTAGGGATTGGCGCTGCTGCCGTAAGTGGAAGCGCCGCCGCTCGTTCCGTTTGCCGTGCCCTGATTCGCGCCGTAGGGCGTTCCGGGGCGGGCGTAGGGATTGGCCGTTCCGTTCGGGTTCTGGGACTGGGGCCGCTGCTGCGTGCCCGCGCCTGTGACCGGCGGGGCCGCCACGGCCCGGCGGGCGTAGGGATTCTGCGCCTGCGTACCGCTGCCGTTCTGCGTCGGCTGCGTGCCGTTTCCGGCTGCCCGGCGGCTGGCCGCCGCCCGGGCCGCTGCCGCGCGGCGCTTCTTGTTCTGATTGACCGCGTAGGCATACGCGCCGCCTGCGCCGCCGATCAGCACCACACCGGCGCCGATCAGGCCCCACGGCACCGTGCCGGTCTGGGTCTCCTTGCTTTCGTCGTCATAGGTGATGGGGATCATCGTGCCGATGACAAAGGTTTCCGTAGGCTCCGCGCTGGCAGACGGCGATACGCTGGCCGAAGGCGCGGGCGTGGCGGTGGCATAGGGATTGAAGGGCGCGTAGCTGGTCGTGGTCGACACGCCGGTATTCTTCCAGGTGCCCACGTTCCAGTCCTCCACGGAGGAAATGTTCCCCGCCGTGGCGGAACCGGAATTGCCGCCGCTGGGCTTCACCGAGGTATTGCCGGACGTATTGTCCTTGTTGGTGCTGCTGCCCGTACTGCCGGAGTTATTGGCCAATCCTTGCCGGTATTCATTGCTGTTCAGGAAGCTGGTCAGCTCGGTCAGGTTCAGCTGATGGAAGTAATCCCCGTGAACCCAGCCCATCGTGCCGTTCTGGTTGACGTAGTACCAGGTAACGCCGTTGACCTCCTTGGAGCCGATGATGTAGGCGAAGGCATACTTGCTCAGCGTCTTCATCTTTTTGCCGTTGGGCGTCTCGCGGAAATTGACGGAATTGCTGGTCACGTAGCCGTAGCTGGACTTTCCGTAAGGATCGTAGGGCGCGGCCGTCTTGCTGGGCGAAGTAGGCGCAGTCGTTTTCTGACCGGCCATATACTTGTTGATTTCCGCTTCAGTCATCTTGCGGAGCATCTGGTCGGCGCGGATGTAGCCCGCGTTGCCGTTGTAGTAAGCCACATACCAGTCCACGCCGTTCACCGTCTGCTGCTGGGTGACGTAGACCACGCTGTCCAGCGGCAGCTGGGCGATGGTGGCCGTATAGGCGTTGGGGCCGTAGCGCAGCGGCACGCCCTCCGCCGTGGTGATGTAATAGCCCGCTACGGAGGTGGTGGGCTGATCCGGCGTGGTGGGATGCTCCCGGTTCCACTGGTCGATCAGGGCTTGGGCCTCGGCGGCGGTGATGTGACGCACGTCGGAGTCCTTCACGATGCCCACGTCGTCGGAGCCGAGCATCACGCGGCAGCTGTCAAACAGGGTATTTTCTACCGTGGCCTGACCGTTGATGTAGATCAACGTGTCGGCGGCCAGCAGCTTCTTCACGGAGCTGTCCTTCAGGTTATATGCGCCCCGCAGGCCGGTCTGCACGGTGGTGACCGCATAGCCGGTGTAGATCTCGCTCTGGGTCTTCTTGCAGTAGAAATTCACCAGATTGGGGGTCGCGATGCCCAGATCATCCACCGTGATCTCAGCGGACTGAGGCACGTCGGTCACGATCTCGTAGCCGCTGGGCACTACGGAAGCGTCGGGCTCCAGCACGGTTTTGCCGGGAGTCAGTTCCTTCTTTACGCTGGCGATCATCGTCGCATCGGAGGAGCCGGTCACCAGATAATGAATTTCTACCGTGGACTTCACACTGGTGCTGACCAGATGGAAGGTGATGGGTTCGACCACCAGATCGTCCCCCACGGTCACGGTGTAGGACGTGGGATAGTTGGAGGAGGGCTGATAGCCGGAGGGCACATAGCGGGTGTTCAGGGCCACGGTGGTGGTTCCCTTGGGCAGCTCGATATATTCGGGGGAGCCCATCACCTGCTCGCCGATGGCATCCACATAGCGCACTTCCAGCGTGGCGGTGGTCTTCTGTTTGTAGCTGAAGGTGACGGTGTCGGGGCTGGCCTTTCCGTCCTGACTGACGACCTGACCGGCGCTCACCCCCTGATAGGTGTAGCCCTTGATCTCAGCCCGGTACTCGGCCAGATCCGCTTCGCCATAGGTTCCGTTTTCCAGCGAAACGACCAGACTCTGCTGAATCTCGCTGCCCTTTTCGTCCACAAAGCGGAAGGTCACGTTGGCCGCCGTGGGCGTCTGGGGTTTCTGATAGGTAAAGGTCACGGTCTGGGGTTCCACGGAGCCGTCCTCGTACAGGGTGACGGTCACAGGAGCCACATCCACCGCCGTATAATCAGAGGGCACCAGACTGGCGTCCGGGCTGACGGTATTTTCGCCCAGCACGGTCAGCTGGCGTTCTTCATTGCTGAACTCCACGCCGTCGGCCAGATAAACCACGCGCACCTTGCCGTTCACCGGCTTGCGCTGATAGGTGAAGAACACCTCGGCCGGGCTGGCCACGCCGTTTTCCACGGTCAGCTGATTGGCGCTGACGCCGATGCAGTCATAGCCGTCGATCGCCGCCTGATAGGCTCTCAGGTCGGTATAAACGCCGTTTGCTACCGTGACCTGCTGCGCGTCCTGCAAAGGATTGCCCTGACCATCCACGAAACGGAAGGTCACGGTTCCCTCGGTGGGAATCACGGGCGCGGCATAAGTGAAGGTCACGTCCGTTTGCGTGGGCGCGCCGTTCGCAAAGGTGATGGTCACGGGGTTCGCGTCCACGGCGGTATAGCCTTCCGGCACCAGCTCGGCCTTCGGGCTGACCGTGTTGTTGCTTTCCGTGACGGTGACGGTATCCGTAGCGAATTCCGCGCCGTCCGCCACGTAGTGCACGTTCACCGTGCCCGCAGCTTCGGGCCGCTGATAAGTGAAGGTCACGTCCGTTTGTGTGGGCGCGCCGTTCGCAAAGGTGATGGTCACGGGGTTCGCATCCACAGCGGTATAACCTTCCGGCACCAGCTCGGCCTTCGGGCTGACCGTATTGTTGCTTTCCGTGACGGTGACGGTATCGCTGGCGAATTCCGCGCCGTCCGCCACGTAATGCACGTTTACCGTGCCCGCGGCTTCGGGCCGCTGATAGGTGAAGGTCACGTCCGTCTGGGTGGGCGCGCCGTTCTCAAAGGTGATGGTCACGGGGTTCGCGTCCACGGCGGTATAGCCTTCCGGCACCAGCTCGGCTTTCGGGCTGACCGTGTTGTTG
>SFGO01000146.1 GCA_004556545.1 Clostridiales bacterium | reverse complement strand
CTCGCGCGCGGCCGTTCGCTGCGCGCTTCTTCTTTTGAAGGCTTCTTCCTTCACGCCGCCGACGCGTGACGGGAACGCGCCCGCGCCGTTTTCGGCGTTCTATCCGCGCTGATTCTCTGACTCTCCGCGGGAAGGCCGGGGGAGCGTCGCTCCCCCGGCACCCCCTCAAGGGGCGTTTTCTGTATGCCGTCCGCGGGAACTCGCCGCGTTTTTTTTCTTCGATTGGATTTTCCGTTTATACGCCGCCGGTATGCCGGGGCGTTTTTTTCTCCGGGCGGAGCCGGTTTTTGGATGAAAGCGCTTACTTCTTATGGGTATTTTTCATCCTTGGCGAACAATGTGTATAATATTTTGTAATTACGGTTGATTTTATGAGCAGGTCGGTATATAATGTATTTGTTTCCGAAACAATCTGAAGGAGGCTACTCGGTATGAAAAAACTGGTATCTCTGCTTCTGGCGCTGACAATGATTCTGAGCATGGCCGTCATCGCGAACGCGGAAGATGAGCCTGTCACCCTGAAGGTTCTCTGGTGGGGCAGCCAGACCCGTCACGACACGACGACCGCCCTGTGCAAGCTGTATGAGGAAACGCATCCCAACGTGAAGATCGAAATCGACTACGCCGCGTGGAGCGACTACTGGACGAAGCTGGCGACGCAGGTCTCCGGCGACACCCTGCCCGACGTCATTCAGATGGACTACGGCTATCTGACCCAGTACGCCGAGAACGGCGTTCTCGCCAATCTGGACGAGTACATCGCCGCCGGCAGGATGGACGTTTCCAACGCCGCCGAGTCGATCATCGCCTCCGGCAAGTGGAACGGCAGCGTGTACGCCATCCCCACCGGCACGAACGCGCTGGTGCTGATGTACAACCCCGCGCTGGTCGAGGGCTACGACGTGCCCACCTACATGACGTACGAAGAGTACATCGACCTGTGCAAGCAGCTGTACGCCGACAAGGGTCTGACGGAGAACTACCTCGCCGGCGCGGACATGAACCGCCTGCGCTTCTACGTGCGCAACTACGGCTACGAGCTGTACAACGAGGATCAGACGGCACTGGGCTTCACCGACGCGCAGCTGATCGCCGATCAGTTTGAGTATGTCGGCACCTCCATCAAGGAGGGCTGGGGTCTGAATCCCGCCAAGTCCGTCGCGGCCGACACCTTCTCCTCCATCACCGCCGGCGATACCTGGGCCGTTTTGCACTGGACGAACGAGCTGAACGCCACCGAGACCGGCAACGGCGTTTCCCTGCAGATGGTCGCGCTGCCCGCGGCGGACGACGCCGTGCGCCCCGCCACGTTCTTCAAGCCCTCCATGTTCTGGTCCGTCGCCGAGAAGAGCCAGGTGAAGGACGCTGCGGTGGACTTCATCAACTTCTACATCAACGACCTGCGCACCTACGAAATCTGCGGAACCGACCGCGGCTTCCCGATTTCCTCCGTGGTGCTCGAGGCGCTGACGCCCGGCTTCTCCGAGCAGAACCAGAAGATCGCCGCGATTCTGAACGACATGGCGGCCACCGGCAACACCAGCCCCATCATGCCCTCTGACCCGACCGCCAGCGCGGAGGTCAGCGACCTGTACGGCGATTACATTGAGAAGATTCAGTACGGCCAGATCACCGATTACAAAGCCGCCGCTGAGGAATTCATGGAGAAGGCCAACGAGCTGCTTTCCGCCGGAAAGTAAGAGACCTTCTTCAATCCCTGCGCCGGGCCCCGAAACGGCCCGGCGCTCCTTCAATCACTCACACTTTCCGGGGAGTTGACGGATATGGTACGGACGAACGCAGCGCGAAAAAGGCGTCCCTTTTCCTTTAAACAGTGGATCGACCGCGACGCCGTGGCCGGTCACGTGTTCATTCTCCCGTTTATCGCAGGTCTGCTGGTGTTCACGGTGTTCCCGTTTTTCATGTCGCTGTTCCTGTCGTTTACCGACTACAGCGTGTTCCAGCCGGCCAAATGGATCGGCTTTTCGAACTTCCGCCGCATGTTCTTTGAGGACGAGAAGTTCTGGGTGTCCTTCTGGGTCACATTCCGGTTCGCCATTTTTCAGGTTCCCATCAAGCTGGCGTTTTCGCTGATGGTGGCGGTGATCCTGTCGCGCAACACGAAGGCCATCGGCGTGTATCGCGCCGCGTTCTACATTCCTTCGCTGATGGGCGGCAGCGTGGCCGTGGCGCTGATGTGGAAGCAGCTGTTTGCATATAACGGCACCATAAACTCGATTATCGGCCTGCTCGGCTTAGGGCCGGTGGAATGGCTCACCAGCCCGCGCTACGCGCTGGGAACGCTGATTTCGCTGGGCGTGTGGCAGTTCGGCTCCTCGATGCTGATTTTCCTTGCGGCGATTAAAAACATTCCCGCCAGCTATCACGAGGCCGCCATTGTGGACGGCGCGGGGCCGATTCGCCGGTTCTTCTCCATTACCTTCCCGATGCTGACGCCGGTATTGTTCTTCAACCTCATCAACCAGACGATCGGGTCGTTTCAGGCGTTCAACTCCAGCTACCTGATCACCGGCGGCAATCCGCTGGATTCCACGCTGTATTACGCGCTGCACCTGTACAACGAGTCGTTCCTGTACTGGCGCATGGGCTACGGCTGCGCGATGGCGTGGTTCCTGCTGGTGATCATCGGCATTCTGACGATGTTCGTGTTCAAATCCTCCAGCGCATGGGTCTACTACGAGTCGGAAGGGAGGTAAACGAAGATGATCATCAAAAGCGTAAAGCGCTCCAAAATCGTTTCCAACGCGCTGTATCACGTGATCATTACCGCGTTCAGCTTCGCGATGATCTATCCGCTGCTGTGGATGATCGGCTCCTCCTTCAAGTTTAACGAGGAAATCTTCGTGAACGTGCGCCGCATCCTGCCCACGAAGTGGACGATTACCAACTACACCACCGGCTGGGCGGGCTTTGGCGGGAACAGCTTCGCGCTGTTTTTCAAAAACAGCTTCTTCGTCACGATTTTAGTGACGATCGGCACGGTGCTCAGCTCGTCGTTTATCGCGTTCGGATTCGCGCGCATCCGCTTCCGCGGGCGCTCGTTCTGGTTCGTGATGATGATTATTACCATGCTGCTGCCCGGGCAGGTGATGATTATTCCCCGCTACGTCATGTTCAACAACATGGGCTGGGTGGGCACCTTCCTGCCGCTGATCATTCCGCCGTTCTTCGGCGGCGCGTTCAACATCTTCCTGATCATGCAGTTCATCCGCGGCATTCCCCGCGACATGGACGAGTCCGCCAAGATCGACGGGTGCAGCTGGTACGGAATCTACTGGCGCATCCTGCTGCCGCTGGTCGTGCCGGCGCTGGTGACGGTGGGCGTGCTGGCGTTCATCGGGTCGTGGGAGGACTTTATGGGCTCTCTTCTGTATCTGAATACGCCCAGAAAATACACGGTGGCCTACGCGCTGAAGCTGTTTAACGACACGCAGAAGACCGACTACGGCGCGACGTTCGCGATGTCGGCGCTGTCGATGGTGCCGGTGCTGATTCTGTTCTTCTTCTTCCAGAAGCAGCTGGTGGAGGGGATATCGATGCAGGGGATTAAGGGGTAAACGATGTGGCGGGGGAGCTTGCTCCCCCGCCACTGCCACCCCCTGTGGAAATCGTTTTGATTGGAAGTTCGAGAGGGCTGCGGCCCTCTCGAGCTCTCCCGGAGGCGGAGGGGACGGATTCCCCTCCGCACCTCTCTTTCTCAGATTCCGCTGAAATCCTTTGGATTTCCGGGCGCGGAATCTGCAAGGAAGCGAT
>SFGO01000145.1 GCA_004556545.1 Clostridiales bacterium | reverse complement strand
CTTTCGGTTGGTTTGTGTCAACTCTACTATACCACATGGAGTCCTCCGGTCTCTTTCTTTTGCCCTTACTGTCCAATATGTATTGTAGCTCTACAGCCGTCAAATCGTTTTCGCCAAAAGTAAATATAAGAGCGGCTTTTGTCGTACTTCCGGCTGGCGCGGGACACGCCGTATTTTTCTGCGAACTTCATCAGGGAGCAGCGGTATTTCATATCCTGTGTTATACTGTCCATGAGGCTTGAGGCTCCTTTCGGTTGGTTTGCGGCAGCGATGCTATACCACGTGGAGCCCTCCGGTATCTTTCTTTTGCCCTTACTGTTCAATATGGATTGTGGCTCTACATACCATAAATCCGGCTTCAAGGGAAGGGATTTGACTTTCCCTGCCCGTGCATTATAATAAAGGCGCGGACTTTCCCATAAGCGTAAGGCAAAGAGGGAACCGCGGAAAGGATGGAAGCGATGAACGCGAACAACGATTGGGAAAAAGCCAAGCAGGCTGTAGACGACGCGATGGGCGCGGTGTATGACGCGCTGCACCATCTAAATGAAAAAGTAGACGATCTGATGCAGACGCCCGTTGTGGACGAGAAAAAGGAAGAGGTGTGCCGCAAGGCCGAGGAGACCGTCCAGAATGTCACCTCCGCCGTGGAACAGTTCGGCCAGAAGCTGAACGAAACCCTGTCCAGCCCGGAATTTGCGGAGAAAACGGAGAATTTGAAAAAGCAGGCGGGTCAGGCGGTCAGCCAGACGGCGGACTATCTGGCTAAGGGCGCGGCACTGGTGGCCACAGGGCTGGATAAGGCCATGCAGGCCCTGAAGGGCGCGCTGACCCCGAAAGAAGAAAACAAGCAGGAAACCGAAGACGCGCAGGACGAAGTGCAGGAAGAAACGCAGAACGAAACGCAGGAAGCCGATGCGCCGGCGGATTCCCGCGACGCGGACGAGTCAAACACCCCTTCCTCCGAAAACTGACCCGAAACGAGGTACGCACAGGATGAAAAAGAAACAAGCCCTGCTGGCGTTGGCGCTGATCGGCTGCCTGCTTTTGACCAGCGCCTGCACCCTGCATGTGGATCGGGATCCGTGGCCTTCCAACGATCAGACCGCCGCGACGGCGGAGCCTGCCGCCACCGAGCCGCAGGACGCTGCCGCCACGGAAGTCCCTCTGGCCACCGCCACGCCGGATCCTGCCGTTACGCCGCTGCCGACCGTGGATCCCAACGCCGACCCGGGCATGAACGGCTGACGAAGCCAAGGAGAATTCATTTGCAAAAGACCATCACGCCGGACGAAATGAAACGTCTGGAAGAAAACTACATGAACCGCACCGGGACAAGCGCGCTCCAGCTGATGGAGTGCGCCGCCCGGCATGTGGCGGACACGGCGGCGGAGCTGGCGGGCGAGAACGGCGGAACCGTGCTCTGCCTGTGCGGCCCCGGCAGCAACGGCGGCGACGGATTGGCGGCCATGCGGCTTCTGACCGCCAGCCACCCGGAGCTTCGGGCCGTCTGCTGGCTTCTGCCGGGTACGCTGAACGACGCGGCGGAGCATCAGCTGCGCCGCCTGCAGGCGGAAGCGCCCGCCGTGGAGGTCGTCCGCCTGACGGACGGCCCGCTGCCGCCCCTGCCGGAAAACGTCCGCTGCTTTGTGGACAGCCTGTTCGGCACGGGCCTGAGCCGTCCGCTGACCGGCACGGCGCTGGCGCTGTGCGCCCTGATGAATGAGCAGGAACGCATCCCCACGCTGGCGGTGGATATTCCCTCCGGGCTGGACGGAACCACGGGCCGGATCCTGGGCTGCGCCGTCCGAGCCGAGCGCACGGTCACGTTCCACCGGCCCAAGCCCGGCCTGTTTCTGGGCTGCGGGCTGGATTTTGCCGGAAAAACCGATGTGGTTTCCATCGGCATTCCCCCAGAAGAAGGAACCAACGCCGGTTATGATATTCTGGAGCCGGAGGATCTTCGCCGCCTGCTTCCGCCCCGCCGCCATCTGAGCCACAAGGGCACCTATGGCCGGGTCGTGCTGCTGGCCGGAAGCAAGGGCATGGCTGGAGCCGCCGCCATCAGCGCCACCGCCGCGCTGCGGGCCGGAGCCGGGCTGGTGATGATCGCCTGCCCCGAAAGCATCTGGCAGATTCTTCAGACGCTCTGCCCCTGCGCCACCTGTCTGCCCCTGCCGGAGGACGATCCGGCTTCCGCTTTTCGGATGCTGGAAAAAGCCCTGAATCAGGCGGACTGTCTGGGCATGGGCTGCGGGCTGGGACAGGGGCCGTGGGCCAGAGAACTGGTTCTTCGGGTGCTGAACGAGCTGCGGCAGCGTCAGGCCGTCCGGCCTCTTCCCGCCGTATGGGACGCGGACGCGCTGAACCTGCTCGCTCACTCCGCCGAAGGGTACGAGCTGACCTCCTGCATCCTGACGCCCCATCCCGCCGAAGCGGCCCGGCTGTTGCACTGCGAGGTTTCCGAGGTGCTGGCCGATCAGGAGACGGCGGCGCGGCAGCTGCAGCGGAAGTACGGCGCGTCCATTGTTCTGAAAAACGCCGTCAGCCACCTGATTGCCAAAGAGGGCGAGGCCCTGAATATTCTGGGCACGCCCGCCATGGCCAAGGGCGGCAGCGGCGACGCGCTGACCGGCGTTCTCTGCGCGCTGCTGGCCGGTCGGCAGGCTGGCGCATACGACATGAACGATCTGGAAGTATTGCAGGCATCCTGCGGCCTGCACGGCCTTGCCGGGCTTTCCGCCGAGGCCCGCTGTGGTCAGCTTTCCGTTCTCGCCACCGATCTGGCGGGGGCGGTGGGGATGTATCCATAGAGCAGGGTTTGTCAAAAAGCGTGGTTGTAAAAAGGATTTGGAGCCGCTTCGACTCCAAATCCTTTTTTTGTGGTGAAATGGCGTTCGGGAGGATTCTCAGATAAGAGCGATGATCATCATAATCCAGCAGTAAGCCGCCCCGATAATGCCCAGAACGATTCCTGCGGTGGCAAGGCCCGTCTTTCCGCCGTTATTGACGGCCTGCGAACGGCCGACGGCCGACAGCACGACACCCACCAAACCGGTAAGGCCCCACAATCCAAGGAACAATGACCCCAGCGAGACGATGAAACCGGCGATGCTCATACCGTTGCTTCTTTCTTCCATCTTTTCCCCCTCCTTTCGTGTACACAGCTTCGCAGCCTGTTTTTCCACAGCGTGCAATTTGTATTACATGTGTAATACAAATTATAGTCATATTATATTATATAATGATGCGTCATGTCAAGCTATGATGATCATCATGAGGTGATGATTATGAAGCGGGAAATTCGGATTACGAAAAAGAAAGGGGAAGACGGGCACAAAATCGTGTCTGTGCGTATGCGGGAGGATACGCTGAAAAGCCTTGACGAGCTGTCTGAAAAAACCAATCGTTCCAGAAACGAGCTGATCAACTTGCTGCTTGAGGAAGCGCTTCAGGATGTATCGGTGGTGGAGGAAGAGTGACGGGATGCATTCCCATCGCTCAGAGTGTCAAAAAAAGTGGAGGTGCAGGAGGCACTGCCTCCTGCCGGGGTTATAGGTGCGCAGCACCGAGGACGAGGACAGCCCGAAGGGCTACCGCAGTCCGAAGCCCGCCACGCCCGGCGGGGCGGGCCGCAAAGCGCTGTTTGCGGGCAATGGAGGCCAACTCGGGGGTTTTCGACAGGCTGGGGGAGATGCGTTTCCGCATCTCCCTTTTTTGAACCCTGTTTTAGGAATTTTCCCTTTCTTCTGTCTTTAGGAACTTCCGCATCATATAGCCGGTGAATTGAAGATAGGCGACCTTCCACCATTCCGGGCTGGTCTTTTCCCGGACGGCCACCCGCTGGCCCAGCGGAACGCGGGCCAGAATCACTGCCTTCAGCGAGGGCTTCTGGCGCAGGTTCACCGTGCTTCCGCTTTCCGCCGTTACCTGTGCGCAGGTTTCGTCCGGCTCCGGGCCTGCGGCGGTATAATCGACGGCTTTCAGATAGCCGGCCCACTGCCAGCGGGACAGCCGGTCGTCGATCCGCACCTTGGGCGGCGTGGCGTTGATGATCTGAAGGGGGTCTACGCTGGCCACCAGCCCGATGTGATAGAAATCCTCCGGCAGCTTCGGGTCATAGTACGCGCCGCCGGGCTTGTATTCCGCCTTCATCCGGCTCAGGTCGGCGCGGCTTTTGAAAATCGCCATGCCCGGAACCAGCCGGGTGGACGCGGTCACGCGCTGCATATCCCGGCAGTAGACGCGGGCAATTCGATTGGAGCCGTGATAAATCCGCTCTCCGAACTGGCGGTAGGCGTAGACAAACGCCCCGGAGCAGTCGATCCCTTTGGCGTTGCTGGTGCCAGGGGTGACGTAGGGCCAGCCCAGCATGGAACGAAAGACCTGGATCAGTTTGGGAACGGAAATCATGTGGACTCACATCCCGCCTGATCCGCATAGTGGGCATAGGTGCGCAGGACGAAATGCCGGGGCCGCCCCACACGGCTGTCTACGTTCTCCTCCTCGGGCAGAATGAACCGAAGGGGCGGGGCGTCCACGGCGTGAGCGGAACCGTCGTGGTGGGCGGGCAGGCTGAGGGCGCGAAACCCCCGCAGCTCCTCCGCCCCTCCTTCCATGACCTCGTGGGCGCTCAGGCCGATGAAGACCCTCCGTCCCGGGCAGACGTTCTGCACGGTCAGGGTCACGTCCAGCATCCGGCCCTCGCTGTCGGGAAGGCTTTGGGAGACCCGGACGCTTTTCACGGATTCGCAGGGCTCAAAATAGATATGGGTTTCCCCGGCGGGCGTTTCCTCGGTGCAGCGGCCGATCCGAATGGCCGCGCCCTCTCCCAGCGCCGCGCCTACAGGCTGAAAATGAAGCTCATTCATGGAATCTCTTCCTCCTGAAAGACCATTGTCAGGCACGCCGGAAAAAAGCGGCGTTCCATGGTCAGCCTATGCGCGGCGGCTGAAAGGGTGCGGCATAAACCGCCCTGCCCGGTGCATACGCTGCCCTGAAGGGGGAAAAGAACATGACGGAACTTCATCAAAAACTGATGCTGCTGCGCCCTATGCGGACGGGGGTCAGCGGCTTTGCCCGGCTGCAGTGGGAACGGGGACAGGCATGGGCGCAGCTGAACGTCCGGGGCATAAAGAACGAGGGGATCCGGGCATTCTGGTATTCCGGCGGCGGAGACGTCCGGGAGCTGGGGGCCTGTGCCGCCAACGCCCGGGGCGAGGCTTCGCTGGAAGGCCCCGTGCCCGGCGACCGCTATGCGCCGGAGCGCCTGCAGGCATTGATCGTGGTGGAAAATACCGCCGCGCCCCGGCCACTGCTGATCGGCCTGTGTACCGAAACCAGCGCCGGGAGCCTGCTGGACGCGAAAAACGCCTCGCTGTCCCTGTGCGAAAAATTGGCCCGGGCGGCGGCTCCGAAGCGGGAGCCTGTCGAGCCGAAGCCCCTCGCCCCTTCCGCAAAGCGGGAAGCCCCAAAGGAAGGACAAGAAAAAGCAGCCCCGAACAGGCCGCCCTACCCGCAGCAAAGGCCCGCTTCCGTTTTGGCCGCAGGCCGGGAAAAGGCTCTTCCGCGGGAAATCTTTCTTCCGGCGCTGGACCCTGCGCCCTATGTGCAGGCCATGGAGCCGCCGGAGGAAGAGAACACCGTGCCGCCGTTCGTCCGGCAGGGAAGCGCCGCGCCGGTTTCCCCTGCCCCAGCCCCCCAGACCGGCCAAACGAAAAAGCCGCCCCGAACGGGTCTCCCCGTGGGACGGCTTCCCAGTCTGGAATGGCCGAAAGCGTTTGGTTCGCTTCGGGAATATTTTGAGCATCGTCTCCCGGACGCGCCCTTCGACTGGCCGGGCTGGCGGTTCGTGCAGGCGTCCCGGCAGGGGGACGGCCTGTGGATTGGCCGTCAGGTTCAGGACGGTCAGATTCGGCGCGTGGCTTACGCCATGCGGGGCGCTCCGCCCCGGGACGATCCCCGGCCCTATCAGCCGGTGCGGGGAAGAAACGGCGAGCTCTACCGGGTGCTGGTGCAGCGAGCGTAGCTCACTTTGCCTGATGGGACAGGATCCAGCCGCAAAGCTCTTCGGGGCTATGGAACAGATGCTCGGCCCCGGCGTTTTTCAGATGCTCCTCCGAGCGGAAGCCCCACAGCACGGCGGCGCAGTCCACGCCCGCGTTGCGGGCCGTCTGCACGTCCACGTCACTGTCGCCCACATACAGGGTCTGGTCTTTGGCGCTGCCGAATTCCTGCATCACATGCAGCACCGTATCCGGCTCCGGCTTGCGGCGGATGCCCTCCCGCTCGCCCACGGCCAGCGGAATGGTGGGAAAATAGTACCGGCACAGGGCCTTGACGTTGGGGTCGTTCTTGTTGGAAACCACCGCCAGCTTGAGGCCCTTTTCCTGCAGCGCGTCAATCAGCTCGGGAATGCCCGGATAGGGCGCGGTGGTGTCGTTATTGTGGAGAAAATAATACCGTTTGAACGCCTGAAGCGCCATTTCGTAGGCCTCCGGGTCTGCATCGCATTCCGGCGGCAGCGCCCGGCGGATCAGCATCCCGATGCCGTTGCCCACGAAGCCCTTCACGTCCTCCATGGTGTGCTCCGGGTAGCCGCACTCCCGCAATGCCTGATTGGTGGCGTTGGTCAGGTCCTCCAGCGTATTCAGCAGCGTTCCGTCCAGATCAAAGATCACCGTGGAATAGCTCTTCATCAGAACATCCCTTTCTGCCCGGCGTTTCATGACAAAAGCCCGGGCGTGCCCGAGCTTTGTCCATCCTTCCAACGGGCAGATATACATTCTCCGTTTTCGGGAAAAATCCTGCCTTTTTTCAATCTGTCGAAAAAACGTGTTGGCCGTTCTCGCCCGCAAGCAGCGCTTTGCGGCCCGCCCCGCATGTCTGCGGCCAAGCCCTGCGCTACGCTTGTGCTTGGCTACGCGCTTCATGGCTTTCAGCCATTTCTGGCGCTAGTCGGCCTTCGGCCTCCCTTTTTTGCGGCCAAACCCTGCGCTTCGCTGCTGCTTGGCTACGCGCTTCATGGCTTTCAGCTATTTCTGGCGCTAGTCGGCCTTCGGCCTCCCTTTTTTGCGGCCAAACCCTGCGCTTCGCTGCTGCTTGGCTACGCGCTTCATGGCTTTCAGCCATTTCTGGCGCTAGTCGGCCTTCGGCCTCCCTTTTCTGCGGCCAAACCCTGCGCTTCGCTTGTGTTTGGCTACGCGCTTCATGGCTTTCAGCTATTTCTGGCGCTAGTCGGCCTTCGGCCTCCCTTTTCTGCGGCCAAACCCTGCGCTTCGCTTGTGTTTGGCTACGCGCTTCATGGCTTTCAGCCATTTCTGGCGCTAGTTGGCCTGCGGCCTCCCTTGGTGGCGGGCTTCGGACTGCGGTAGCCCTTTGGGCTGTCCTCGTCCTCGGTGCTGCGCACCCTTAAGCTGGTTTGCGGGAAAAGTGCTGCGGCACAAGGGTTAGGGGCTCTGTCCCGCAACC
>SFGO01000144.1 GCA_004556545.1 Clostridiales bacterium | reverse complement strand
CATCGCAGCGGCATCGACATCCGCAGGGATGCGGACGGCAAGACGACGCTCCCTTGGACGCAGCTGAAGCCCGGCTGGAATGAATCCGACCTGGGCGCGATTCAGATCTATCTGGAGCGGGTCTACAATCTGTACACGCCCAGCAAGCTGAAAAGCATCCTGCTGGCCATCGCGGCGGAGCGTAGCTATCACCCTGTCCGGGATTACATCGAATCCCTTCCCGCCTGGGACGGCATCCCCCGAGTGGACACGCTGTTCATCGATTATCTGGGCAGCCCGGATACGCTGTACATCCGCGCCATCGCCCGAAAGATGATGGTCGCCGCTGTAGCACGCATCTATGAGCCGGGGATCAAGTTCGACAGCGTGGTAGTGCTGAACGGGCCGCAGGGCATGGGCAAGAGTTCCTTTTTTGCCAGGCTGGGCGGCAAATGGTTTTCCGACAGCCTGACCATCAGCGACATGAAGGATAAGGCCGCGCCGGAGAAACTGCAGGGCTACTGGATTCTGGAATTGGGCGAGCTGGCGGGGCTGAAAAAGATGGACGTGGAAACGGTCAAGGCGTTCATCACCCGACAGGACGATAAATTCCGGCATTCCTACGGCTACAGCGTCGAGGACCATCCCCGCCAGTGCATTATTGTGGGCAGCACGAACAACGGCGACGGCTTTCTGCGCGACGTTACCGGCAACCGCCGCTTCTGGCCGGTGACCTGCACGGCCAATTCGCCGCATCGCCCGTGGGAAGTGGAGAGCGTCGTACCGCAGCTGTGGGCGGAAGCCTGGCAGCTGTATAAGAACGGCGAAAAGCTGTTCCTGACGCCCGAGGAAGAAAAACAGGCGGAGATGGAGCAGACGGCCGCGCTGGAGAGCGACGTCCGCGAGGGCATGATCGCGGAATACCTGAACACGCTGCTGCCGGAGGATTGGGATAAGATGGATCTGGCGGAGCGCCGGGGCTTCCTGCGCGGAGATCCGTTCACAGGCGGTAACCGGACAGGGACTATTCAGCGCACAACCGTCTGCGCCGTGGAGATCTGGGCGGAGTGCTTCGGAAAAGACCCTTCCACGATCAAGCGCTCTGACACCTACGACATCTTTGGAATGCTGATGAAAATCGGCGGCTGGGAGAAGTACGACGGCAATAAAACCGGCGCGATGCGCAGGAGCCCCTACGGGCCGCAACGCTGCTTCGTTCGCAAGGCGTAAGGTACGGCGTTGCGGAGTACGTTACCATCGGAAAAGGAAACAGATTCTCTGTCACCATTTCAGAAGGTAACAGGGCAGGCAACAGCGGAGTTACTGAGCCTATATTATGGAAGAGATTTTTCTTGTTTCCCTGTTACGTTCTTTCTATATGAGCATTTGAAAAAAGAGGGATAAAAGAGAAAAAGAGCGCGTATATGCCCGAATGCCTGTACGCGCGCGGGAGAATACAACGCAACATTTCAGAATCTGACGATGTAATGCTGGCAGTTGTAGGATAGCGACATTTTTGTCGTTGTTCCTTTTGCTGTCAGCCTTTCTTTTGCCCGTTTTCCCCTCCTGATACCTCATGAGCCTGCAAAGTGTGGAATGCTAACGCCAAAGTTTGCTGCCGCATAAGGTATCTGCTCAGTAATTCTATACGTTATCAGTCTATCAGTCGCCGGCACGTTGTCCGGCGCAGAAAGGAGGTTCATTTTGCCGGGTGAAAAGGATCTGCACCCGTACCAGAAGTTCTGCGTGGACTTTCTGGAGGAAAAGCCGCAGTGCGCTTTATTTCTGGACTGCGGCCTCGGAAAAACCATCATCACGCTCACGGCCATCTCGCATCTGCTGTACGACAGCTACGAGGTGAGCCGTGTTTTAATTATCGCACCCCTGCGTGTGGCGCGGGACACCTGGATCAGCGAACTGTCCAAGTGGGAGCACCTGAAGGGGCTGCGGATGGAGCGCATCCTCGGCACGCCCAAGGAGCGCGTCGCTGCGCTATCTCGCAAGGCGGAACTGTACGTCATCAACCGGGAAAACGTGGAGTGGCTGGTGAAGCACTATGCCGGACGAAAGCTGCCCTTCGACATGCTGGTCATCGACGAGCTTTCATCCTTCAAGAACAGCCGGGCGAAACGCTTTCTGGCGCTGAAGAAAGTGCTGGGACAGTTTTCCCGCGTGGTAGGGCTGACCGGCACGCCCACTCCCAACGGACTGGAGGATCTGTGGCCGCAGGTGTTTCTGCTGGATCGAGGGCAGCGGCTGGGGCGCACCATGCGCAGCTATCTCGATCTGTATTTCACTACGCCCAACAGCTGGCTGCCCTATAAGCACGAGCTGAAGCCAGGTGCGGAGGAGCAGATCTATCGACGACTGAGCGATCTCTGCGTGTCCATGCGGGCGGCAGACCATCTGCAGATGCCGGAGCGCATTGACAACGTGGTGGAGCTGACGCTCTCGCCCCGGGAAGAAAAACTGTATCGGCAGATGGAACGGGATATGCTCTTGCCTTATGCGGACGGCGATGTGCTGGCGCTGAACGCGGCAACGCTGGCGGGCAAGCTGCTGCAGCTGTCCAACGGTGCGGTGTACGATGAGTTCCACAACATCCGCGTCATTCACGATAAAAAGCTGGACGCGCTGGAGGATCTCATCGAGGCAGCCAACGGAAAGCCTGTGCTGGTGATGTACGCCTATCAGCATGATCTGACGCGCATTCAGCAGCGGTTCGGCAAGTACAGCCCGGAGAATCCCAACGGCGTACGGGAATTGAAGACCTCTGCCGATCTGGAGGACTGGAACGCAGGAAAGATTGCGGTTGCCGTCACTCAGCCTGCATCCACCGGCCACGGCTTGAACCTTCAGCACGGCGGCAGCACCATCGTGTGGTTCGGTCTGAACTGGTCGTTGGAATTATACGAACAGGCCAACGCCCGCCTGTGGCGGCAGGGGCAGAAGGAAACGGTGGTCGTTCACCATCTGGTGGTGAAGGGCACCATGGATGAGCAGGTCATGCGGGCGCTGCATGAGAAGGCGGCGGATCAGAACGCGCTGCTGGCGGCGGTCAAAGCGCGCATTCAGGAGGTGAAGTGAAATGCTGGAAAGAGATATAGTGACAGCCATCAGGAAGTACCTCGCGTCGCTGGGCAGCGACGTTTTCTTTTGGAAAGAGCATGGGAGTGTATATGGGACGAACGGCGTGCCGGATATCATCTGCTGCTACAAAGGGCGCTTCCTGGGACTGGAGTGCAAGCTCCCCGGCGGCAGACTGACGGAGCTGCAGAAGCGCGCCATTGAGCAGATCAACCGCGCGGGCGGTTTTGCCTGCCGTATGGAGAGCGTGGAGGACGTAAAGCGCGTGATTGCGCGTGTGGATTTGGAGAGGAGCGATACGAATGCCTGAAAAGAAACTGTATGACCTGACGGTTGATCCCGAATTCCGGGATCTGATTCCGCCGCTGAACGAGGAAGAATTGAAGCTGCTGGAGGAGAGCATCGTGGCGGACGGCTGCGAATCGCCGCTCATCGTGTGGAACGGTGTGATTGTGGACGGGCATAACCGCTACGCCATCTGCCGGAAGCATGGGATCCCGTTTTCCATTCAGGAGAAGAATTTCAGCAGCCGTGACGACGCCATGCTGTGGATGCTGCGTAACCAGCTGGGGCGGCGAAATCTGAATAGCTATCAGCGGGTTGAACTGGTACTCAAGTTTGAGCCTTTGGTAAAGAGCGCAGCAGAGCAGAGAATGCTGGCAGGAAAAGCGGCAAACCCTGTGCCAACATTGGCACAGGGTCAGACCAAAGGCAAAACGCGGGATCATCTGAGCGAGGCGGCGGGAGTTTCACACGGAACTTTTGCGAAAGCCAAAAAGCTGGTTCAGTCGGCGGATGAAGAGACAAAGCGAGAGCTGCGCGCCGGAAAGGTTACGGTAAACCGTGCCTACACTGAG
>SFGO01000143.1 GCA_004556545.1 Clostridiales bacterium | reverse complement strand
GGACATATCGTGCCGTCGATAGCTGTTCTCCATGAAGAAACACCCCTGTGCGTTTTTCTTCATTATACCACAAAACGACACTTTTGTCGACAGTGTCTACAAGCTCCACCGCAATTTTCATTCCCTTTATGACCCGGGAGCTTCGTATGGACGGGCAGGCACTTTACTACGGCATGAACGCTCTTTCCAATAATGTCATCATGGCTGACCGCAAAAAACTCAAATCCGCCAACGGAATGTACCTCGGCTCTACGGGCAGCGGCAAGAGCTTTGCCGCCAAGCGGGAGCTGATCAATGTGTTCCTTGCCACCAATGACCGCATCATCGTGGTTGACCCGATGGGCGAATATGCCCCGCTGGTGCGGCGCTTGGGCGGGCAGGTCATCGAAATCGCCCCGGACAGCCCGCACCACATTTCGCCTATGGATTTGCAAATAAACATCAACGACGAGGACAGTCCGCTTTCCATGAAGGCGGATTTTTTGCTGTCCCTGTGTGAGCTGATCGTGGGCGGAAAGGAGGGCTTGCAGCCCATCGAGAAAACCGTCATTGACCGCTGCGTGCGGCTGGTCTACCGGGAGATGGCGCTGGGGCTGGAAACGGCCAAAACGCCGCTACTGCAAGATCTGTATGAGGAGCTGCTGCGCCAGCCCGAGCCGGAGGCGCGGCGGGTGGCGACGGCGCTGGAGCTTTACTGCACAGGCTCTCTCAATCTTTTCAACCATCCCACGAATGTTGACCTCAATTCCCGTGTGGTCTGCATAGTCCTAAAGGGCTTGGGCGAAAACCTCCGCAAGATCGCCATGCACACCACCAACGAATTTGTCACGGCGGCGGTGAACGCCAACCATGCCGAGGGCGTGGCGACTTGGTGCTACTTTGACGAGTTCCACATCCTGCTCCGTGATCCGCTGACGGCCAGCTACTTTGTGGCGGTCTGGAAAATGCTCCGCAAAAAGGGCTGCGTCCCCTCGGCGCTGACGCAGAATGTGAAAGACCTGCTGGCCAGCCGTGAGATTGAGAACATTCTGGACAACACGGATTTCATGGTGCTGCTGTCGCAGGCGCAGAGCGACCGTGCAATTTTGGCAAAGCAGCTTGGCATTTCCGAGCATCAGCTCTCCTATATTACGCACTCCAATTCCGGCGAGGGCTTGCTGTTCTATGGAAATGTCACCATCCCGTTTGTAGACCGTTTCCCCCGTGGAGAGATCTATGACCTGCTGACGACCCGCCCGGAGGATCTTGCCCATGAGCGAACAGACGAGTAACACCACTTCGGGACAAAATGTCCCGAAGTCCAAGTTCCGCAGAAAAAGCCGGCAGGAGCAGACGGCGGCGTCCAAGCTGCGGATGGAGCGCCGGGGTGAGAAGCTGGACGCCGCCCGAGAGAAGCTGGCAAAGCAGAAGCCGCCGAAAAAGCCCGGTGCGGTCAAGCGCCTTGCCCATACCGCCGGACACGGTTTCCACGGCTTTGTGCATGGCAAGCTTTATGAGGTCGAGCATGAAAATGTCGGCACGGAGGGCGCACACCGTTCCGAACTGGTGGCGGAGTCCGTGTACCGCTTCGGCAGGCGCAAGCTCCGCAAGGCCATCCGGGAACACCCGGCAAAGGCCGTAGAGCGTGCCGAGAGCAAGCATATCAAGGCCACGGCGGATTATTACTGCCGCAAGACCGTGGAGGAACACCCGGAAATGCAGGAGAGCGGCGCGGTGTCCCGGTATCTGCAAAAGCAGAAGATCAAGCGCCAGTACGCAAAGCAGGCGCGGGAGGCTGCCAGGCAGACCGCCAAGACCGCCGAGGGTACGGCGTCCGTCACGGGCAAGCTGACGGAAAAGGTGTCCGCCTACATCAAGGAACACCCCGGCGGGTTGCTCCTGCTTCTGGCGGCGTTTCTTCTGCTGGTGGTGCTGCAATCATGTATGTCCTCGCTGGTGACGGTGGGCAACGGCGTGGCCGGAGCCATCGGCGCGTCCACCTATGCCGCCGAGGACGCTGACCTGCTGGGAGCGGAGGCCGCCTACTGCGCTCTGGAGGACGAACTGCAACACTATCTCGACACCTATACCCGCACCCACGATTATGACGAATACCATTTTGACCTTGATACCATCGAACACGATCCCTATGTGCTGCTGTCCATCGTCTGTGCGCTCCATGAGGGTGAGTGGACACTGGACGAGGTGCGCGGGACGCTCCAAATGCTCTTTGACCGCCAGTACATTTTGACCGAGGATGTGGTTGTCGAGGTACGCTACCGCACGGTCACAAGGACGAACAGCGAGGGCAACGACTACGATGTAGAAGTTCCATACAACTATTACATCTGCTATGTCACGCTGGAAAACTTCAATCTCTCCCATCTGCCCGTCTACCTCATGGGCGAGGAAACCCTGTCCCGGTATGCCTTATACATGGCGACGCTGGGCAACCGTCCCGACCTGTTCCCGTCCTCGCCCTATGTGGGCAAGTACACCAACAAGCCCCCGGCACATGAGATCCCGGAGGACTACCTTGCCGATGAAACCTTTGCCGCCATTCTAAAAGAGGCGGAAAAGTATGTGGGATACCCCTATGTTTGGGGCGGCAGCAGCCCGTCCACATCCTTTGACTGCTCCGGCTTCGTCAGCTATGTTTACAACCAATGCGGCTGGGACTTCGGGCGGCTGGGGGCGCAGGGGCTATACAACATCTCCACCCGGACGAGCAGCCCCAAACCCGGCGACTTGGTATTCTTCACGGGGACTTACGATACCCCGGGGATCTCCCATGCGGGCATCTATGTGGGTGACGGCTGGATGCTCCATTGTGGCGACCCCATCAGCTACGCCAACCTCAACACGAGCTACTGGCAATCCCATTTCTACGCCTACGGAAAATTGTTTTGACAGGAGGTTTTTTATGGCTATCTCCAAAAGCGCAAAAATTCAGGCCGAAATTGAAAAGGTCACGGCCAAGATCAACGAGCAGCAGGCACGGCTCAAGGAGCTGGAGCAGAAAAAACTGGAGGCCGAGAACAGCGAGATCGTGGAGATCGTGCGCGGCATGAGTGTTTCTCTCACCGACCTGCCCGCGCTGCTTCAGACCATCAAGAGCGGCGGCACTTTGGGAGAGAATGTCCCGAAGTCTGCGGATAAGGAGGACAGCGAATGAACAAGTGGATGAAAAAGCTGACAGCGGCGCTCTGCGCCGCTGTTTTGATGTGCGGTATGGCGGTCACGGCCTACGCCGGGGGCGGTGAGGAATGGGACGGGCTTGATCCTGTGGAGCCGCCGCCCATGGAAACCGTTGACCCCGGCGAGGGCTTCACCGAGGACGGCAACCTTGTGACCCGTGACCTGCTCTACGATAAGGCCACCAACAAGCAGTTCATCACGGTGCAGACCAGCGGCGGCAACACCTTTTACATCGTCATTGACTATGACAAGCCCACCGACGAGGACGGTGAGCAATATCAGACCTACTTTTTGAACATGGTGGACGAGGCCGACCTGCTGGCGGCGATGCAGGCGGCGGGCGGTGAGCTGCCGGAGTGTTCCTGCGCGGATAAATGTGCCGTGGGTGCCATCAACACGGATTGTAGCGTCTGTGCCGTGAATATGGGCGAGTGCCAGGGCAAGGCTCCCGAACCTGTGCCTGTGGTAGAGCCGGAGCCTGACCCCGAGCCGGAGCAGCCCAAGAACAGCGGCGGGACGATTCTGCTGGTGCTGGCCGTGGCGGTCATCGGCGGCGTGGCTGGCTGGTATTTTAAGATCTACCGCCCCAAAAAGCAGCAGGCCGCCGACACTGCGGAGGACTACGGTGACGATTACGACGATACCTCGCCTTGGGTTTACCAACAGCCCCTATGAGGACTTTATGAAAGAAAAAAGCTACTTTAAGGGTGCTCCGCCCAACCTGCCGCCCAAAGGCTCCCGCTGCGACGGCTGCTCCTACTGGCACGGGATCGGCTGCGTGTTCTGCTACCGGGAACAGCTCAAGTCCAAGACAGGGGGCAAACATGAGCCGTGAACTGACTCGGCAGGAAAAAATGGCGATTCGTAAGCTGGTGACAAAATGGTGCGCCAACTACGACAAAAGCGTTGGCTGTCTGCCGATGGACGCTCCTTGCTATATGCTGGGGAAATGCTGGACAGGCGCTTATTGCCGCTATTTCCGCGCGGCGGTGCTGCCCCTTGATCCCGTACTGGAAAGGTCGCTGACCGTGGAGCGTATCACGGAAACTCGTCCTTGCCCGGTGTGCGGCAGGGCCTTTCTCCCGGACGGGCGGCAGCGGTACTGCTCCCCGGCCTGCGCTGGGGCTGCCCTGCGGGAGCAGAAGCGGGCATATATGCGCCGCAAGCGGAGGTAGCGCGTGGAAAAATAGCCCCGGAAAACGCCCGCATTTACAAGGCTTTTCCGGTGCGCTTTTGGGGTGGGCGGTATGTTTTCCCGCCCGCCCCCGTTTTCACAGAAATTCTTTCCACATCCAAGCGCTGGGACTTTGGGACATTTTGTCCCGAAGTCCCGTCTGAAAGGAGGAATTATGCCTAAATACTATGAGATCAGCGAGGCGGCGGCAAAGCGGGCAAAGGACATGAACAGCTATTCCGACTATGCCCCCGGCTCGGCCACGGCTGGCTACCGGGCGATGGTGGATGAAGCCTATGCGCTGGCAGAGAAGCAGAAAGCGCAGGTCGATCCCATGTACCATGATAAGATCGATGCCCTTGTTGACCGCTACGCCCGCAGATTGGCGGAAAACCTCAATGAACGCAACGCCATTGACGCCCGTGTGCCGTCCATTCTGATCACCGGGGGCGGCAATTTCCCCGTGGCGAAAAAGGCCAAACAGAACGCCGCCCGGGATCGCAACTACGGCGAGTACGCCGAAATTGAAAAGCTGCTGGACAAGATCCGCTCCACAGGCCGGGGCGGGATCAGCGCCGACGATGACCTTGCCGTGGAAAAGCTCACAAAAAAGCTGGAGGGAATGGAGTCCCAGCAGGCCATGATGAAGGCGGTCAATGCCTACTACCGCAAGCACAAGACGCTGGAGGGCTGTCCCGAGCTGACGGCGGAGCAGGTGGAAAAGGTCAAGGCGTCCATGTCCCAAGACTGGCGCAAAGACCCCGTTCCGTTTCCGTCCTATCTGCTCACCAAC
>SFGO01000142.1 GCA_004556545.1 Clostridiales bacterium | reverse complement strand
CCCGCAGGTGTGACACGAAACGAGCGGGGACTACGGCAGTAGTCCTCCGCGACGATTGAGTGGCAGCAGTGCCTCCTGCACCTCCACTTTTTTGACACTTTGAATCCCCTGTTTTCCTCCATTCGGAAGGAAACAGGGGATTTTTGCGTGTTTTCAGATTTTTCTGCAAGAACTCACGCCATGCGCTCGGCCAGCTTTTCCCCGCCCAGAACGTGGAAGTGAATATGCTTGACGGTCTGGCAGGCGTTTTCGCCGCAGTTATTGACGATGCGGTAGCCGCCCTCTTCCAGGCCCAATTCCTTGGCCACCTTGGCGCAGGTGCGCAGGCAGGCCGCCAGCTGATGATCCGTCAGGTCAGCGTTATGCGCCACGTCCGGCGTATGCTGCTTGCTCACCACCAGCACATGTACCGGCGCCTGCGGAGCGATATCGTAAAAGGCGTAGGTATCCTCGTCCTCATAAACCTTCTTGGAGGGAATTTCTCCCGCCATGATCTTGCAAAACAGACAATCCTGCATCGAAATAAACCTCCCTTGATCTGTTCGTCCTGACTGAAACCGGCCGGAAAAGGAAGCCCCCTTCCTTCCGAATTCTTCATTCCACAATCGTGCCGCGCATTCCTTCTTCGGTCAGCGCTTCGAGCCGTACTTTCACGAGCTGACCGCTTTCACCGCCGTCTGCCAGCACATGAATGTACTCTGGCGTGTAGCCGGTCATGCTTCCGTCCGGGGCATGATCTTCCAGAAGCACCGGCACGACTTTGCCCACAAACAGCTCCCGGTACTGCCGGGCCAGCTCGTCCCCCACTGCGATCAGCCGCCGTACCCGTTCCGCCTTGACCGCTTCGGGAACCTGCCCTTCCATAACGGCCGCAGGGGTTCCTTCCCGGGGGCTGAAGGGGAAAACGTGCAGCTTGGCAAACCCAATCTCCTGACAGAAGGCGATGGTTTCGGCGAATTCTTCTTCCGTTTCGCCGGGAAAGCCCACAATGACATCCGTGGTAAACGCGGCCATGGGCCACGCCGCCCGAATCCGCTCCGCTGCCTGACGAAACTGCTCCGTATTATAGCAGCGCTTCATGCGCCGGAGCACCGCGTCGCTGCCGCTTTGCAGCGCCAGATGAAACTGGGGGCATACCTGCGGACATTGGGAAAGCTCCTGCACAAACGCCTCCGTGGCCACCCGCGGCTCCAGCGAACCCAGCCGGATCCGGCTCACGCCCGGCACGCAGGCGGCTTTCACCGCTTCGGCCAATCCAGGCCTGCCCTCCAGATCCCGGCCATAGCTGGTCAGATGGATGCCGGTCAGCACCAATTCCTGAAAACCGGCCTGTGCCAGCGCAGCCGCCTCTTCCGCGATGGCAGGAAGCGAACGGGAGCGAATCCCGCCCCGGACGGAAGGAATAATGCAGTAGGTGCAATGGTTGTCGCAGCCCTCCTGAATCTTCATCACCGCCCGGGTATGGCCCTCGTGGCGATGAATGGACAGCGGTTCATAGGGCGCATTCTCGATTCCTTCCACGGCCACCATTTGAGTGTTCTCCGCAACGGCCTCCTCCAGAAGCTTCACGACCTGTCCGCGGTACTGGGTGCCCAGAATCAGCCGGGCTCCCGTCTCCCGAAGCTGCTCGCCCATACGCTGCGCCAGGCAGCCGGTGACGACCACCTCTGCCTGCGGGTTGCGCCGGCGGCATCGGCGGATGAGCTGCAAGCTCTTTTTATCGCCCGTGCCGGTAACGGTGCAGGTATTGACCAGATAAACATCCGCCGGCGAACCGTTCGGCACGATGCGGTAGCCGTGCTGTTCAAAGGCCTCCAGCATGGCCTCGGTATCGTATTGATTCACCTTGCAGCCAAGCGTAACGGCTGCGACGGTTTTCAGCATGATTTCGTTCCTTCCTTGCTTTACATTTCTCCCATGGCCGTCCAGAGCGCGGCAAGGGCGCATAATCCCGCTGTTTCTGTGCGAAGGATACGCGGCCCCAGCGTGACGCTTCGAGCGCCCAGCGCGGCAAGGCGCTGCTGCTCCGTCTCGTCCACGCCCCCTTCCGGGCCGATCACGATCAGCACCCGCTTGGGTTCGCCGTGGGACTGGCGGTATTCCTCCACTGCCCTGCTCAGCGGCAGCGCATGTTCTTCTTCCCACGCTATCAGAATCAGATCAAACGGTTCTTCTGCCAGCCTTTTCAGCCCGTTTTCAAAAGAAACGGCTTCGCGTACCTCCGGTACATGAGCCCGGCCGCTTTGCTTGGCTGCTTCCAGTGCAATGCGGGAAAAACGTTCCCGTTTTTTCGCATCCCGGTCGTTTTTGCCGAGCCGGGCCACGCTTCGCATCATCTCTACCGGCCAAATTTCCCATGCGCCCAGTTCCGTCGACTTCTGGATGATCCATTCCAGCTTGTCCGCCTTGGGCAGCCCCTGCCAGAGAACCGCCCGGGCAGGCGCTTCCGGCGAAGGGCACAGGGCCGTCACACGGGCGCGGGTTTCTTCGCTGGAAACCACAGTCAGCGCAGCGTCGTAGCGGTTTTCCCCATCGATCAGCTGCACGTTCTCCCCGGGGCGCAGCCGAAGCACCTTGGATGCGTGGGCGCTTTCCTCTTTTCCGAGAATGACTTCTTCTCCCACGCCGGAAATTCTTTCTTCCGTTACAAAGCGATGCATGGGTCAGGCCTCGTTTTTCAGGCAGAGCGCTACCCACTCGCCCTTCTCGATCCGATCTACCTGCCGGTAGCCCGCCTCCTTGGCGGCCTTCTGCACATCCGCTTCGCGCTCCCGGATAATGCCGGAGCAGATCAGCAGCCCGCCCTTCACCAGATGACGGGTCATGGGCCCGGCCAGCATGCAGATCGCATCGGCCACGATATTGGCGACTGCCACCTCGCAGGGCATGGCCTCACTCTTGCAAAGGTCGCCCACAACCACGCGCACCTGCTTTGCCACGTGGTTCAGCTCCACATTCTCCTTGGCCACCTTCACCGCATCCGGGTCAATATCGATGGCAAGCACATTCTGCGCGCCCAGCTTGGCCGCTGCAATGGCCAGAATGCCGCTGCCCGTGCCCACATCCATCACCCGAAGGCCGGGCTTCAGACAGCGCTCCAGCAGCTGCATGCACATGTTGGTGGTCTCATGGGTGCCGGTGCCGAAGGCCATGCCGGGATCCAGCTCGATCACCAGATCGCCGGGCTGGCTGACATATTTCTCCCACGTGGGCTTCACCACCAGATGAGAACCAATCCGGAAGGGTTTGTAGTTCTTCTTCCATTCCTCGGCCCAGTCCTCGTCCTTGACATTTTCTTCGTCCATGCGGAGACTGCCCATCTCCACGCCAAAGCTGTCGGCCTTGAGCGCTTCCAGCCGGGCCTTAAGATTTTCTACCGTCTGCTGTTCCTGCTCGTCCCGGGCAAACCAGCCCTTCACCAGCACATCCTCCGGCATCTCTTCCAACAGCTTTTTATCGTACAGCTCCCAATATACGCCCGGCTTATCCGGGTTGGGTACGTCGGCCCGATCGACGATTTCCGTACCGGCCGCGCCCAGCTCCATCATCAGCTCGCTCAAAAGATCCGCGCCGTCGGTGGTGGTATGCACGATGATTTCACGCCACTGCATGTTTTCCTATTCCTCCTCCTGAGAAAAGCTTCTTTCGCCTTCCCCTCGCTGCCTTTTTCCCAAATGGCAGAATTCCACAGCATTATCCTAATGCATTTCGCTCTTTTTTTCAAGAACAAACTGCGTGGCTTCCCAAAACAGGGCTTCTTCCCGATTCACCGGCGAACTTTTCAGATACAGCAAAAGCCCTCTGTGAACTTCTGTCACAGAGGGTTTGCAGAGTATCAAAAAAGTGGAGGTGCAGGAGGCACTGCTGCCACTCAATCGTCGCAGGGACTACTACCGTAGCCCCTGCTCGTTTCGTGTCACACCTGCGGGTCGCTAACCGCCTGCGGCGGTTGTGCCCACTGGGCACCCGCTTCCCTCCGGTGCCTGCCGGGGTTATAGGGCGG
>SFGO01000002.1 GCA_004556545.1 Clostridiales bacterium | reverse complement strand
CCGAGGACGAGGACAGCCCGAAGGGCTACCGCAGTCCGAAGCCCGCCACGCCCGGCGGGGCGGGCCGCAAAGCGCTGTTTGCGGGCGACAACGGCCAACATGGGTTTTTTCGACAGCCTGAAATCCCGCTGCGTTTCACTCGCAGCGGGATTTTTGGCACACTCATTCAAAAATACAGAACTCGCATTCCAGACGGCCGTTATACAGCCGCCGTTTGTGGGTGGCTCTGCGGCCAAAGCAGCGCTCAAAGGCAAAATCCGACGTGATGGCGCAGAGCTTCCAGCCGGGATGGCGTTTCAGCAAAAGGCCCATTTCCCGATAAAGGGCTTCCGCCTCCCGCTTGTCCCCCAGTCGTTCGCCGTAGGGGGGATTGCAGAGGAAAACGCCCGGCTCACCGGGCACCTGCAAGGTGCGCAGATCCTGCCGACAAACGGAAATCTGTCCGTCAAAGCCCGCCTGATGAATATGGCGGCGGCACAATTCCAGCGCTTCCGGGTCAATGTCGCTGCCGGAAATCGAGAATGGGCAGTCCTCGGGCACTTTTTCCCGCTCCGCCTGCCGGATCGCCGCCATGGGGACGGCTTTCATGAAAGGAAAATCCTCGCAGACAAAGTTTCGGTCGATCCCGGCGGGCCGGGCGGTGGCCTTGATGGCCGCTTCGATCAGAATCGTTCCCGTGCCGCAGCAGGGGTCGTACAGCGGCATCCGGGTACGCCACGGACTCACGTCCAGAAGCGCCGCCGCCAGCGTCTCCCGCAGAGGCGCTTCGCCATTCCAGGTGCGGTAGCCGCGACGGTTCAGCGCGTCGCCGCTCATGTCGATGGTCAGCCGGGCCTGATCCCGGTACAGGGCGATTTCGATGGGAACGCGCGGCCCGGTCTCCGGCAGTGTGTCCGTCCGAAGCCGCTTTTTCAGCCGCTCCACAATGGCCTTTTTCACGATGGACTGACAGTCCCGCACGCTCATGAGCTGACTGCGCACGCACTTTCCCGAAACATGGATGCGGCTGAACCGATCCAGATATTGCTCCCATGGAATGGACGAAGCAAACTGAAACAGCTCCTCAAAGGTGAAGACCGGCTTCTCATCCAGCAAAAGAAGCACCCGGTCGGCGGTGCGCAGGCACAGATTGGCCCGGAAGCCGTCCGCCAGCTCGCCGGAGAAGCGGGCGCAGCCCTGCTCGGCCTTGGCCGCATAGCCCAGCCGCTTCAGCTCGTTGGAAACAATGCCCTCCAGCCCGAAGGCGGCGGTAGCCAGGAAGGAATACGGCATGGGCTTTTCCTCCTGAATGCAAATTAAAGAAGCTCGTCGATGAACCACTGCAGGGTGGTATCACCCATGCCGGGCAGGTTCTCGTGGCCGAAGTCCGGGTACAGGATGACTTCCTTGGGCGAGGTGATCTTGTTAAAGGCCGCAAATTGGGTGGACGGCGGGCAGATGGTATCCATCAGACCGGTATACATGTGTACCTTGCCGCGGATCCGATGGGCCAGATGCTGGATGTCGATATACCCCAGCTTGGTAAAAACTTCCTTTTCACGGGCGTGAGTGGGGTCGAAGTGGCGGAAGTATTCTTTCAATTCGGCGTAAGCGTCCTTGTCCAGATCCATTTCCCAGACGCGCTGATAGTCGCTCAGGAAGGGATAGGCCGGAGCGGCAAGCTGAATGTTGCTCAGGGAGGCGCAGGCCAGCGTCAGACCGCCGCCCTGACTGCCGCCGTCCGCCGCCAGACGGCCTTCGTCGATCTCCGGAAAGGAGGAAACGATGCGGGTCATCAGCGCCGTATCCAGAAAAATATCCCGGAAGAGCAGACGATCGGGGTCGGGATCATCCAGACCGCGGATGATATGGCCGTGCAGCGTGTTGCCCTGAACGCCGCCCACATCCTCGCTTTGTCCGCCCTGACCGCGCACATCCAGCGCCGCCACGGCAAAGCCTGCGCTGGCCATGGCAAAGTGAGCCGTCCAGTCCCCGGCACGACCGGAATACCCGTGAAAGCGCATCACGGCAGGCAGGCGGCCAGCAAATTTTTTGGGACGGACATATTTGGCGTGGACGCGCGCACCGTGCGTCCCGGTAAACGTCAGGTCAAAGCAATCCAGTGTGGGATGGCGGAACCCGGCGGGGGTCAGCTCTACCTGCGGATCCAGCGCCTCCATTTCCTGCAGACCCCGATCCCAATAGGCTTCAAAATCGTCGGGTTTGGGGTTGATACCCTCGTAGGTTTTCAGCTTCGAAAGGGGAAAATCAAAAACGCCCATGACAATCGCTCCTTTGGTATGATGTGGAGCTATTATAACACGGGCGTTTTCATTTGGAAAGGCAACTTTTGTGCCTTTTTCGTGACAATTTATTGTTTATTTCAGGCTTCGAAGTCCGGCTTGCGCAGATGGGTCATGGCGATGGGATCCAGCGCCTTGTCCGCCTGCTCCGGCGTGAGCAGTCCGCGGCTCAAAACCAGCTGACGCAGGGAAACATGGGTCTGAAGCGCCTCGTGGGCCAGCTTGCAGGCCGCGCTGTAGCCGATCAGCGGGCACAGCGCCGTCACGATGCCCACCGAGCGTTCGACCTCCTGACGGCAGTTTTCCTGATTGGCCGTGATGCCGGAAACGCAGTGCAGGTTCAGGGTTTCCAGTCCGTGGGTCAGCTGCAGAACGCCCTGATTCAGGCTGTCGAAAATCACCGGCTCAAAGGCGTTCAGCTCCAGCTGCCCGGCCTCCACCGCCATGGCGACCGTCACGTCGTATCCCACCAGCCGGAAGGCAATCTGGTTGACCACCTCGGGAATGACCGGGTTCACCTTGCCGGGCATGATGGAGGAACCATTCTGTCGGGCAGGGAGCACGATCTCCGCCAGCCCGTCCAGCGGGCCGGAGGACATGAGCCGCAGGTCGTTGCAGATTTTGGAAAGGCTTACCCCGCAGCCCCGCAGCGCGGAGGAAAGGCAGGTATAGCAGTCCAGATTTTGGGTGGAGTCGATCAGGTCAGGGCTTTGCACAAAGGGAATGCCCGTCATTTCGGAAAGGATGGAAACCACGGAATGGACGAACGCGGGGTCGGCGTTCATGCCCGTACCGATGGCCGTTCCGCCCAGATTCAGGCACAGCATTTCCTTCTGGGCACAGGCCAGCCGGGCATATTCCCGGCGCAGTACGGCGACATAGGCGGCGAATTCCTGCCCCAGCCGGATCGGAACGGCGTCCTGCAGCTGAGTCCGGCCCATTTTGACCACGCCGTCAAAGGCGGCGGCCTTGTCGTCCATCGCCAGCGCCAGCCGGTGCAGCGCATCCAGCAGGTTTTCCGTCAGCGTGTACAGGGTCATTTTGCCGCAGGAAGGGTATACGTCGTTGGTGGACTGCCCGCAGTTCACGTGGTCGTTGGGGTTGACCAGACTGTAGTCGCCCTTCGTGCCGCCCAGAAGCTCGATCGCCCGGTTGGCAATGACCTCGTTGGCGTTCATGTTGGTGGAGGTGCCTGCGCCGCCCTGAATGGGGTCGACGATAAACTGGTCGTGCAGCTTGCCCTCGATGATCTCGTCGCAGGCCGCTTCGATCGCGTTCGCGATTTTTTCGTCCAGTACGCCGGAAAGCCGGTTGGCCCGGGCACAGGCTTTTTTGATCCACGCCAGACTGTAGATCATCTGAGGCAGCAGCCGCTGGCCGGTAATGGGAAAATTCTCCGCGGCGCGCAGAGAGTGGATGCCGTAATAAGCGTCGGCAGGAACCTGCAGGCTGCCGATCATGTCTTGTTCGGTGCGGGTGGCGTTCATCGTTCCGTCGCTCCTTCTTTGGTTGGTCGAGTGCTATTATAGAGGGAGCACTGCCGCTTTTTCAATAGGATTTGCAAATTTTGTATTTTTTTTGTTTTTTATTTTTGATAAAGAGAAAAGAAGACAGTTGACAAATACCCCATCGGGGTATATACTTCCTATACCCCGGTGGGGCATGCAAACCGAAAGAGGTGCTGCACATGGAACCCAAAAAGTGCTGCTGCTGCTCTCAGCGCAAAAAAGAGCGAACGCCGGAAGAGTACACCAAGCTCATCCACCGGCTGAACCGGATCGAAGGGCAGATCCGCGGGATCCGCGGCATGGTGGAAAACAATGCCTACTGCCCGGATATTCTGATGCAGTCCGCCGCTGTGACCGCCGCCATGAACGCCTTTAACAAGGAACTGCTGGCCAGTCACATCCGCACCTGCGTGGCGCAGGACATCCGCGACGGCAAGGACGAAGTGATCGACGAGCTGGTCAGTACGCTGCAAAAGCTGATGAAATAGTCCGGATGGGGGAATCCTGTACAGAACCGGTTTTATCGGCGGACAAGCCAATAAGGAGGCGTGAGACGATGAAACAATACAACGTAACGGGCATGAGCTGCGCAGCCTGCAGCGCCCGGGTGGAAAAGGCGGTATCCAAGGTGCCGGGGGTGACGGAATGCTCCGTCAGCCTACTGACCAATTCCATGGGCGTGGAAGGTACGGCCTCGCCGGAAGATGTTATTGCGGCGGTGGAGCATGCGGGCTACGGCGCGTCGGAAAAGGGCGCGGGCAAAGCGGCCCCCACCCCGTCCGAAGCAGAAAAGCAGCTGGAGGATCACGAAACGCCGCTTTTGAAAAAACGGCTGATCTGGTCAGTAGGCTTTTTGCTGGTGCTGATGTACTTCTCCATGGGTCATATGATGTGGGGCTGGCCCTTGCCCGCTTTCTACAACGACAATCATGTGGCCATGGGCCTGACCCAGCTGCTTTTGACGGTCATTATCATGGTCATCAACCAGAAGTTCTTTATCAGCGGGTTTAAGAGCCTGTGGCACCGCTCGCCCAACATGGATACGCTGGTGGCGCTGGGCGCGACGGCGGCCTTTGTGTACAGCACCTACGCTCTTTTCGCCATGACGGGCGCGCAGGTGCGGGGCGATATGGACGCGGTCATGAATGATATGATGGACTTCTATTTTGAGTCTGCCGCCATGATCCTGACGCTGATCACCGTGGGCAAGACGCTGGAAGCCCGCTCCAAGGGCAAAACCACGGACGCGCTCAAGGGGCTGATGAAGCTGGCCCCAAAAACGGCCTGCCTGATTCGGGACGGCGCAGAAGTGACCGTGCCTGTGGAGCAGGTGCAGAAGGACGATGTATTTGTCGTCCGGCCGGGCGAGAGCATTCCGGTGGACGGCGCGGTGCTGGAGGGAACCAGCGCCGTCAATGAAGCGGCGCTGACCGGCGAGAGCATCCCGGCGGATAAAGGCCCCGGCGACAGCGTTTCCGCCGCAACGGTCAATCAGTCCGGCTTCCTGAAATGCCGGGCTACCCGGGTCGGCGAGGACACCACCCTTTCCCAGATCATTCAGATGGTGTCAGACGCGGCGGCGACCAAAGCGCCTATTGCCAAAATTGCCGACAAGGTATCGGGCATTTTCGTCCCGACGGTCATTACCATCGCCGTGATTACCACGATCGTCTGGCTGCTGCTGGGCAAGGAAGTGGGGTATGCGCTGGCACGCGGCATTTCCGTGCTGGTCATCAGCTGCCCCTGCGCGCTGGGTCTGGCTACGCCTGTGGCAATCATGGTAGGCAGCGGCTTGGGCGCCAAGAACGGCATTCTGTTCAAAACAGCCGCCTCTCTGGAAGAAACGGGGCGTATCCAGATCGTGGCGCTGGACAAGACCGGCACCATTACCTCCGGCGAGCCGCGGGTAACGGATCTCTTGCCGGCCCCCGGGGTAGACGAGCGGGAACTGCTGGAAAACGCCCTTGCGCTGGAAGCCAAGAGCGAGCATCCGCTGGCGAGGGCCATTCTGGAACGGGCGCAGTCGGAAGGGCTGACGGCGGAGGAAGTCACGGACTTTCAGGCACTGCCCGGCAACGGTCTGACAGCCGTTCGGAACGGACAGACCCTCTGCGGCGGCAACAGCCGCTTCATCGAAGGACGGGCGCAGGTTCCCGAAGCGGTGAAGAAACAGGCCGAAGCGCTGGCTGAAGCCGGAAAAACGCCGCTGTTTTTCAGCCGGGACGGCAGGCTGCTGGGCGTGATCGCCGTGGCGGACGTCATCAAGGAGGACAGCCCCCGGGCGGTTCGGGAGCTGCAGAACATGGGCCTGCATGTGGTCATGCTTACCGGCGATAACGAGCGCACGGCCAGAGCCATCGGCGCGCAGGCGGGCGTGGATCAGGTCATTGCGGGCGTTTTGCCCGAGGGCAAGGAAAGCGTCATTCGCCAGTTGAAGGAGCAGGGCAAGGTCGCCATGGTGGGCGACGGCATCAACGACGCGCCCGCTTTGACCCGGGCCGACATCGGCATTGCCATCGGCGCGGGCACGGATGTGGCCATCGACGCGGCGGACGTGGTACTGATGAAGAGCCGCCTGAGCGATGTGCCCGCCGCAGTCCGGCTGAGTCGGGCCACTCTGCGGAACATTCACGAAAATCTGTTCTGGGCTTTCTTCTATAACACCATCGGCATTCCGCTGGCGGCAGGGGTCTTTATCCCGCTGGGCCTGACGCTGAATCCCATGTTCGGCGCGGCGGCCATGAGCCTGTCCAGCTTCTGCGTAGTATCCAACGCGCTGCGCCTGAATTGGTTCAAGGTTCATGACGCCAGCCGGGATCATAAAATCAAAACCCCGGAGCTGAAGCAGCTCCCCGGTCAAAAGGAGGAACAAACCATGGAAAAGACGATGAAAATCACCGGAATGATGTGCGGCCACTGCGAGGCTACGGTCAAAAAGACGCTGGAAGCCCTGCCCAACGTGCAGGAAGCGCTTGTCAGCCATGAAACCGGTACGGCTGTGGTGAAACTGAGCGCCCCCGTGGAGGACAGCGTTCTCAAGACCGCCGTGGAAGAAAAGGGCTATACGGTAACGGACATTCACTAAGGGAAAAATGGAGCGGCTGGTAAAAACACACCAGCCGCTTTTTGTATGCCTGCCTAACGGTTTCGCCATTCCTGCCGGTAGGCCCGGGGCGTTTGGCCCAGGGTATGCCGGAAACGGGCGGCAAAATAGGCCGGGCTGGAAAAGCCCAGCCGGTCGGCAATGGCGGCGATGGACAGCTGGCTCTGCCGCATCAGCTTTTGCGCTTCCATCATGCGCAGGCGTTCGAAGTACGCCATGGGCGAAGAGGAAAAGTTCTTCTGAAACAGGTTCATCAGCGCGGTTTTGCTCATGCCCATATGGCGGCAGAGGGTTTCCAGACGCAGCTCCCCGTTCAGATTTTCTTTCATAAACAGCACGATCTGGCTCATGGTTTCTTCCTCCCGGGGGTCGGGCAGAGAGGGCGAAACGGCCTGCATGGGCGGAAGTGCAGGCGGACAGCTGCTCGTCAGCTCCGTTAAAAGCTCCATCAGCAGCAGTTCCAGCAGGAGCCGGGCGGAGTAGGCTCCTCCCAGATGGCCGGACGCTTCGGTTTTCTCGGTCTGGCTCAAGGTATCGCCGAAGGCGCGGCAGCCTTCTTCCAGAAGCGCCTGAAAGCGGCTTTGCAGACGCTCGCCGCCGTGGATGCAGCGCTTTTCGAAATGCCGCATGGCTTCCGACGTACATTCAAACGAAATGACGATCATGTCGGGCGCATGGGCGTAATTGGCCCAAATGCTGTGATATTCGTCCGGCTGATGGAAAATCAGATCACCGGCGTTCAGCGCGTAGACCCGTTCGTCCGCGCCCACATCCACCTGACCGCTGAGCACATAGACCAGTTCCCAAAACGGATGCCGTTCGCCCGGAAAAACATACCCGGTGGCAAAGTGAAAATGATAAAAGCTGTTCAGACGAGTGATTTCGATCAGCGCTTTTTCTTCCAGTCCAAGCATATAAAACCTCCTGCCGTCGGTAAGCGGATTGTGTAGATTGTAAGAAATAAATTGGCATATGTCAAAAGAAAAAACGGAATATTTCAAAATTTTATTCCGGGGAATATGCTACAATGCCGTTGGAGGATCCGGAGAAAAGCAAAGGGGGAACAAAAATGAAAATTACCGAGGAAGGCCGCCTGCTGAAAGCAGGCGTGATCGGACTGGGGTGCCGCGGCATTAGTCAGATGAAGGTGCTGTGCGGTATGGCGGACGTGGAAATTGCGGCGGTCTGCGACGTTTATGAGGACCGGGTGCAGAAAGGAATGGAGGTTGCGCCCCATGCCGTCGGAATGCAGGATTATCACGCCATGCTGGCCATGCCGGAAATCGAAGCCGTCTTTATTTTTACGGATTGGATCAGCCATATTCCGATTGCCATCGAAGCCATGCGCGCCGGGAAGGAAGTGGGCATGGAGGTAGGCGGAGCGACCTCTGTGGAGGAATGCTGGGCCATGGTGCATACGGCGGAAGAAACCGGCCGTCAGTGCATGATGCTGGAAAACTGCTGCTACGGCGCGGATGAAATGGCCGTCATCAATATGATCCGTCAGGGGAAATTCGGCCGTGTGGTTCACTGCGAGGGCGCATACGGACACGACCTGCGGGATGAGATCGGCAACGGCGACATCAACCGTCATTACCGGCAGGAAAACTTCCTGCACCGCAACGGCGAGCTGTACCCCACCCATGAGCTGGGCCCCATCGCCCAATATCTGCGGCTGGGAAGAGGCAACCGGATGCTAAGCCTGTGCTCCATGGCCAGCGGAGCCTTCGGCCTGCATGAATGGCTGCAGGAAAACCGGCCTGGCACCGATCTGGCCCGGGCACAGGTCAACGAGGGCGACATTGTTACCACGCTGATTTCCTGCGCCAATGGAGAAACCATCGTTCTGTCCCATGACTGCACGCTGCCCCGGCCCTACTCCCGCCGCAATGTGGTGCGGGGAACCAAGGGCTGCTGGTACGAGGACGGCCATATGATGCTGATCGAAGGCGAAACGCCCCAGCCCGAAAATCACTGGACGCATGTAGCGGAGAAGGACGAGCGCCTTTTGAAGGAATACCGCCATCCGCTCTGGAAGGCCTATGACGAATTCGGCCTGCGGGGCGGCCATGACGGCATGGACTATCTGGTTCTGCGCGCTTTTATCGAAGCCGTGCAAAATCATACGCCCGCGCCGCTGGACGTGTATGATACGGCCATGCTGATGTGCGTCACGCCCCTGAGCGAGCAGTCTGTGGCCATGGGCGGCGCGCCGGTGCCCATCCCCGATTTTACCAGCGGACGCTGGATCCGGGATAACGGTGACAAAGGCGTCGGTATTTACGCGCTGTAAGAAGAGAATGAAAATGCAAAAAGCCGCTCCAACCGGGAACGCCCGGAAAGAGCGGCTTTTTTGATGGAATCACGTTACAGATTCAGGCCCCGCAGGAAGGAAAGCGCGGCCTCCAGGGCGGGAAGATTTTCTTCCATCCCCTCGAATTCATAGGAGACAACGCCGTCGTATCCGGCTTTCTTCAGGGTCTCCAGACAGCGGCGGATGGGCACGACGCCATGCCCCGCCACGGTGCCCCGCAGATACGAGCCGTTCCGGGAAGGAAACCAGCCCTGCCCCGGATTTTCCGCGTCGGCGGGCTTGTAGAGGAAATCCTTTACATGGACGTGGAACGCATAGGGCGCGGCGATGGGAACCGCATGAACCGGCTGATCGTCCGCGCAGAGGAAGTTGCCCATGTCCACCAGCCAGCCGTAGTTGGGGTGGTTCACCGTGCGGATCAGTGTCTCCACCCGCTCCGCGTCCTGCAGAATGTAGCCATGATTCTCCGTGCAGGTGCGGATGCCCTTCTGCGCGGCGTATTCCGTGACCTTGCGGACGTCCGGTGCGATTTTCTCGACCAGCTGCCGCCAGTCCATGCCCTCGGGCAGGCTCCATGCCGCGTCATGCCGAAGCACCTTCGCGCCCAGCGCCTGCGCAATATCCACCTTTTCCATCACGGCCTGAACCTCGTTGGGACGAAGAAAGTCCGCGCCTACCGTATAGGCCGCAATGGGAAGATTGATTTCCTCGCAATGGCGGCGGATCGCCTGCGCCAGCTCCGTCAGGCTGGCCGCAGGCTGAACGTCCAAAGACAGGTCAATAAACTCGATGGCGTCATAGCCCATCTTTTTGGCCAGATCGCAGACGGCGAAATAGTCCGCGCCGGTCTGGTGCATGTACTTGGAAAAACTGTAGGAAGATACGCCGATTTTCATCTTTCGCATTCTCCTTATTTGAGGATGACTTCGTGGCCCGTGGCGGCGGATTCATAAACCGCGTCCAGAATCTTCATCATCTCCACGCCGTCCTCGGCGGGATTGCGGCAGAGTTCGCCGGTCTGAACGCAATGGACGAAGTGATTGATCTCATTGGCAAACAGGCCGTCGAAGCTCAGCGCGGTTTTGGCGGCCAGCGTGACGTTGGTCATGTAGCCGTCCATTTCGCCGAAGTAGGTCAGCTCGGGATCCAGCCGCAGGCCGCCCTTGTCGCCGAAAAGCTCGATGGTGCCGGTGTCCTTCTCCATATTCAGGCTGAAGCTGGCTTCCACCTGCAAAACCGCGCCGTTGTCATAGCGGATCATGGCGCTGGCCAGATCCTCCACGTTGAAGACCGGCCCGTCCTTTTCTTCCGTGGCGGAAACATAGCCGCGCTCGCTCTTGATGTTGCGGCGGTCGCCCAGCTTGTGGAAGATCGCGCCGTAAACGGAAACGGGCTTGGGCTTGCCCATCAGGTAGCGGGTCAGGTCGATGACGTGAACGCCCAGATCGATCAGCGGGCCGCCGCCGGAGCGGGCCTTGTCGCCGAACCAGCCGCCGGGGCATCCGTTGCGCCGCAGATAGGTGGCCTTGGCATAGTAAATATCGCCCATGCGGTCATGCTCGATCAGATCCCTGGCGATGGCGCAGTCGTTGCCGAAACGGCGTACGAAGCCGATCATCAGCAGACGGTTGTTCCGTTTTGCCGCTTCCAGCATGGCCTGCGCTTCCTCGGCGTTCATGGCCATGGGTTTTTCGCAAAGCACATGCTTGCCCGCGTTCAGGGCGGCAATGGAGCATTCTGCATGCGCTGCGTTCCAGGTGCAGACGGAAACCGCGTCGATCTCCGGCAGCTCGGCCAGCATTTGATCCTTGTCGGTGTAGCGGCGGGAAATGTGATACTCGTCGCCCCGGCGGTTCAGGTTCTTTTCATTGACGTCGCACAGAGCGTAAATTTCCACGTCGGGATTCTTGGAATAGGCTTCCAGATGGCACTCGGAAATGCCGCCGCAGCCGATGACGGCAACCTTCAATTTCTTTTCCATGGGTCGTTCTCCTTCTCAGCTTCTCAGCCGATGATGTTTTTCAGGAAATCCACGGCGGCAGCGATGTCTTTTTCAGGATGCTCGCCCACCTCGCGCTCAATGGTCAGGAAGCCGCGATAGCCGACGTCCTCCAGCGCTTTCAGATAAGCGGGGAAGGGCACGTCGCCTTCGCCCAGTGGCAGTTCGATAAAGCTGCTGTCCGTTACGCAGTCGGGCTCCTTCGGACGAACGCCGTAGACGATTTCCGGGTCGCAGGCATGAAGCTGACGGCCATCCTTGGCATGGGTATGCACGATGTAATCCTTCAGCGTATGGACGGCGGCTACGGGATCGTCCCGGTTGACCATAATCAGATTGGCCGGATCCAGATTGACGGCCACGCCGGAGGAATGAAGCCCGTCAAGAAAATGGCGCAGCACGGAAGCGGGTTCCGGGCCGGTCTCCACGGCAAAATGAGCGCCCAGCGTGTCGGCGTAGCGGGCCAGCTCGCCGCAGGCGTCCTGCATGATGCGATAGCGCGGATGGTCTTCCTCCGTGGGCACCACGCCGATATGGGTGGTAACGATGTTGGTCTCCATTTCCAGCGCAATGTCCAGAATGCGCTTGGATTCCTCCACCAGCGCCGGGTTCAGCTCGGGATTGCCGAAGCCTTTGCCCAGATCGCCGCACAGGGCGGAAAAGCAGAGCCCGTGATCCTTGACCATGCGAAAAAAATCCTTGCGCTGGGCGGGGGACATCTCCGTTTTGGCCAGCTTGGTGGCCGTAGCGTAGACCTGCAGGCCGCTGGCTCCCAGCTTGACGGCGGCGTCCACCGCTTCGGGAATGGGCTTGCGGAAGGATTCCAGAATAACACCGATGGGGAAATGATACATTGTTGCACCTCCCAAAATGGATTCGTGAAAAATGATGATGAACGATTGACCTGTTTCCAACTGTATTGTATACTTTTCGCGGAAAATGACAAGCCACAACCTTGCGAAAAATTGACATTTTTTTGCACCGAATGTTTTGCACCGGAAGAAAGGTGCACCGGAAGAACGGAAAGAAAGGAACGCTCATGACCCGATACGAGCTTCACCAGTTTCCAGACCCATCGTTTCCCATCATTTTTCATGAGGACAAGGGCAATCCCTATTCCGACTGGACGGGCGGCCATTGGCACGAGGGCGTGGAGCTGCTTCTGGGGCTGGAAGGCGAGATTCGGATTCTACAGGATGGAGAAGCCGTCTCCTTTGGCCCGGGGCAAATGGCGGTGGTCAACAGTGGCAAGCTGCACGTTTTCAACTTTCACGGTTCCCCGTGCCGTTATTACTGCCTGATCCTGAACCGGGAATTTCTGGAAGCTCACGGGCTGCCGGTGGGCGGACGGGAGTTCAGCCCACTGATCTCCAGCCCGGAGCCTTTGGCGCTTTTTCGAAAGCTGGCGGACGAAATGCGGGAAAAACGTCCCTTTTATAAAGGAGAGGTGCTGGCGCTGTCCCTTCAGCTGTATACCTGCCTGCTGCGCAGCCATCAGCTGCCCGAACCCAAGGAGCCATCCAGGCAGCCCGGCTCCGTCATGGCGGCGGTTAGGTATCTCAGGGAGCATCTGTCGGATGAGACCGCCGTCGGGGACGCCTGCCGGGAGGTGGGCGTCAGCCATTATCAGCTCTGCCGCCTGTTCCGCAGCTATCTGGATCAGTCGCCGGTAGAATTTCTGAATGCCCTGCGCTGCCGGGAGGCCCGCACCCTGATCCTTTCCGGAAAGTGCAATGTAGCCGAGGCCGCGCGGCGGTGCGGCGTGGAAAATCTGTCCTATTTTTCCCGTCTGTACCGGCGCTACATGGGCGTTCTGCCCAGCCGGGAAAAACCGTAGCGTCCGCCGGGAAAGACCCTGCCGATGACTGCCTGCGGACACTCTTTGTCTTTGCAGCCTTCTGTTTCCCTTCTGAAATATCCATTTTTTTGCCAAAAAGACAAAGATATTGACCGGATGGGGCTATTCGGTTGACGCGGGCAGAGCGCCCGCTTATAATTTTGGCGAGTCATAAAGAAGCTGCCGAAAGTCGGATACAGAACCCAAACGAGCTTGAAAAGAGGAGTGACACTGATGGGCAAAGTATGGACCAAGGAACGGGCATGGGAATGGTACAACAATCATAACTGGCTGCGCGGCTGCAACTTCATGAGCAGCGACTGCGCCAACCGGATTGATCAGTGGCAGGAAGAGGGCTTTGAAGAGCGGCTCAAGACCGCCGACGAAGAACTGGCGCTGGCGGCGGAGACCGGATTTAATTCCATCCGCATCGTTCTGGAGTTCTTCGTGTGGGATCAGCAGCATGACGGCTTCATGGAGCGCTTCGACCGCTACCTGGAAACCGCGTGGAAGCACGGCATCTCCTGCATGGTGGTGCTGGGCAACGACTGCATGCAGCCCAAGGAGTACACCAAGCCCATGACGCTTGGCCCGCAGCACTACGACTGGGGCTATCACGGCGGCCGTAAAAAGAGCCAGCACAGCAAGTTTGCCGGAATGGGCTACCATCTGCTGGACGAGCCGGAACTGGCGCAGCGCCATTACGAGTGGGTGCGGGAGATCATCGAGACCCACAAGAACGACGAACGCATCTGCATGTGGGATATCTACAATGAGGTAGGCAACTCCAAGCGGGAGCAGGCTACCATGCCTCATCTGAAGAAGTTCTTCGAGATCGCCCGGGAGATCGACCCCATCCAGCCTTTGACCTGCTGTGCATGGCGGCTTCCCAACGACCGCAACCTGCCCATGACCGATATCGAGCGCTTCGCCTGCGACAATTCGGACATCATCAGCTACCATAATTACGGCACCTATCAGAGCAACGTCATGCAGATCAAGCGGCTCAAGGATGAATACGGCCGTCCCATCGTGAATACCGAGTGGCTGGGCCGCTGCCTGCACAATACCGTGCAGGAAATGTTCCCCCTGTTCTATCTGGAAAAGATCGGCTGCTATAACTGGGGCTTTGTGGCCGGCAAGTATCAGACCTACGAGCCGTGGGAAGGCCTGTGGCAGCGCTACGAAAGCGACCACAACGCCGACATCGACTTCACCAAGTGGTTCCACGATATTTACCGCCCCAGCCATCATCCCTACGACCCGAAGGAAATCGAAATCTTCCAGCGGTTCAGCCGTCTGGCGGACGAAGACTTCGCCCGGGCTCAGGCAGCCAAAAAGGCAGAGGAAAAGTAACGGCCACGGGGGACGGGCGCAGGCCCGCCCCTCGTTTTTTCATACGGAAAGCTGCCGGAAGGCCGCTTTTTGTGGTACAATGCAGAAAACACCGTCCGGCGTATGCGCCGGAAACAGAAGGAGAGAACGTTCCATGCCTACCGTCCACCTGTCCGCCTTTGGCTACGAGGCTGAAATTTGCCCGGAACGGGGCGCCAATCTGATTTCGTTGACCCGCCCGGAACTGCATATGAGTTCCCTGCGCACCCCCAGTTCTCTGGAAGATTTTACGAATTCCAATCCCTATCTCTGGGGCGTGCCCGTGCTGCTGCCGCCCAACCGTATCTCCGGCGCAAAGTTCGAGTTTGAGGGCCGGGAATATGTTTTTCCCATGAACGAGCCAGCCATCGGCAACTTCATTCACGGCATGCTGCATGAAACCGCCGTGTCCTGCGTGGAACAGACGGACAGCTGCGCGGAGTTCCTTTTTCAGGCCACGAAGGAGCATCCCTACATGACCTTCCCGCATGCTTTTACCCTGCGCATTCGTTTTGAACTGCGGGAGGACGGCATGCACCAGCTTATTTCCGTCACCAACGATTCGGAACAGAATATGCCCTTTGCGCTGGGCTTTCACACCACCTTCGGGCTGCCGTTTGCGGAAGGCGGAAAGGCGGAGGACGTCTGCCTGAAGCTGGGCGTAGGGGACGAAATCGAGCGCAACATGGACAACTTCCTGCCCACAGGAGGGATCGTGGCGGATTCGCCCATGCGTCAGGAGATGCTGGCGGGCACGTTCCGCCCCTGCGAGCATGTCATCAGCCGCCATTTTGCCATGGATGAAAGCCGGGAAATGCGCCTGACGGATGCAAAGCGCGGCGTACAGCTGATTTACCGGGCCTTGCCGCCCTATGCCTATTGGATGGTGTACAACGGCGGCAGCAAAGAGTTCCTCTGCGTAGAGCCGCAGACCTGGGTGAACAACTGCCCCAACGCGCCCTTTGACCGGGAAAAGACGGGCTTTGCCTTTGTGGCTCCCGGCGAAACCAAGACCTACGAAACGATCTTCACCCTGACCGCCCTGAACTGACTCTTGTTGAACCTTCCCAGAAAGGAGCGCGCAGCCATGACCCGAAAGAAAAAACTCTATTCCCTGCTGGCCATTCTTCTGTCCGTTACGCTGCTGGTAACGGGGATCATCTGCGCGCTCATTTTCTGGCTGGCCCAGCAGTCCACCCGGAACTTCGAAAACTTTATTATCGAAAGCCGCCAGCAGGAGATCAACTCGGCGGTGCGTTCCTTCTCCACGGACGTGGATACGCTGCTTCTGCTCATGCAGACCGAGCTGAACGACAGCAGTCTGACCCGGCTGCAGCTGTATTATGACAGCCGAATCTTCAATTACGACTATCTCAGTCAGACCTCCGCCGTGCATAATCAAATCAGCACGATTGAAAACTCCATTGCCTTTATGGATACGCTGGAAATCTGCATGCTGGATTCCATGCGCAAGGTGATGATGGGCTCCATTGCGCCGCTGGATGAGGAGACGCTGGAGCTGGTTACGGATACACTGGGCGGAGATACCCGCGGCGTAGCGCTGGAAAACGGGAAAATACGGCTGGTTCTGGCCAAAGCGCCGTTGCAGTCCGCCGCGTCCCATAACGCGGTAGCCGTCGCTTCTTTTTCGTCCATGAATCTGTACACCTATCTGAAACGCTATTTGCCGGACGATGAAAACTCCCGGATGGCCGTCTTTGCCGTCAAGGACGGCGAGGAGGTTCCACTGGCGATGAACAGCGCCCTGTCCGCTGTGGACAGGCAACAGATTGCCGAAGCGGTTCATGGAAGCAGCGGCGGTTTTGTGCGGTGCGAATGGGAAGGAAAGCAGTGGCTTCTGAACTGGCAGCAGGCCTCGTCGGTGCCTGTGAAGGTCTGTCAGCTGACCCCGGTCAGCCTGATTACCGACCGGATGCAGGAATACCGCAGGATGATTACCATGGTCTGCGCCGTCAGCATCGTGGTCATGCTGTCGCTGGCCTGCTTCCTGCAGCAGATGGTGCATAAGCCGGTTTCCAAGATCGACGCGGCCATGAAGAAGGTGGGGAAGGGCGATTTGTCCGTGCGCCTGACCGGCGCGAAGAGCAACGAGTTCCGGCAGATTTACGATCAGTTTAATCAGATGACGGTTCGCCTGCAGGAATTGATCGACCGGGAATACACCCTCAAGCTGCTCAACGCCAAGAGCGAGCTGAAGCAGCTGCGCTATCAGATTCGCCCGCATTTTCTCTACAATACCTACTTTAACCTGCGGGCGCTTCTGATGAACGAGGAATACGACGTGGCGGAACAGATGACGGACGTGCTGGGCCGTTACCTGCGCTATATCACCACCTCTGCCCGGGACGAGGCGACGCTTCGGGAGGAAATGGAGCATGCCAAAGCCTACGTGGAAATCCAGAAAATGCGCTTCGGCAGCCATCTGGAGGCCCGGCTGGCCGAATGTCCGCCCGAGTACGCGGAAAAGCCCGTCCCGCGCATTATTATCCAGCCCTTGCTGGAAAACACCTTTGAGCACGGCATCAAGGATATGCGGGAAACAGGCGTTATTTCCGTGCAGTTTGAGGCGGAGGGGAACCGGCTGTCCATCTATGTGGATGATAACGGCCCCAACGCTTCCGATGAGCTGATCGAGAAGGCGCGGACGATTCTGGCCGCCGAGGAATACAACCCCAACGGCGATTCCGTGGCCCTGAGCAATATACACCGGCGGATTCGGATGCTGTACCAGCCGGGCAGCGGACTGTATGTGTCCCGCTCGCCGCTGGGCGGCTTCCGTTCGGAAATCCGCATGATTGGAGAGAAAAAATATGTTTCGGATGATGATCGTTGACGATGAGGAGCGGATCGCCAATTCGATTTACGACCTGATGGACGAGCGCTTCGAGTTTGAACTCTACCGCTGCTATTCCGCCGTGGAGGCGCTGGAAGTCATCCGCACCATGCGGTTTGATATTGTCATTACAGACATCTCCATGCCGGGCATGAGCGGATTGGAGCTGCTCAGCAAGGTGCAGGCCATCTGGCCCAAATGCCATTTTCTCATTCTGACCGCCTATGACAATTTTGACTACGCCTACGAGACCCTTCGCCACGACCGGGTGGATTATCTGCTGAAAATCGAAAGCTACGACACCATCTGTCAGTGCGTGGAGCGAAAGCTTCAATCCATCCGAAAGGAGCGGGCCCGGGAGGAAAAGCTGCGGCATTATGACCAATACCGGCAGCAGGTGGAGGAGTCCATGGGGCGGTATTTTCTCAAGCGCATCATCGTGCAGGGAATTCCTCTGCCGGATCAGCACGATCTGGATCAGTTCACCGTGCCTTTCCGGCTGGACGAGCCGGTGCTGCTGGTGCTGCTGGCCCTGAGCGATCAGAACCCCATGACCAATAACCGAACGGCCATGGATATTCTGCAATCGATTCGGGAACGGTTTCAGGTCTATGATATTCCGTTTTTGCCGTATTTGTCCACCGGAACCATTCTGCTGGCAATTCAGCCGGAAGGGGAAAGCAGTCTGGCGGGCAGCCGCGTCACCTATGTGCAGACGGCGCTGGAAACCCTGCCCCAGACCGTGGAAGAAGAAACCGGCCGCAAGCTGGCCATTCTCTGCGCGGACGCGCCGCTGCCATGGTCGCAGGTTCATGAACTATATCAGCGGGCGGCGGTGCGGCTGGAGGATATCCGCAGCGAAAGCGGCATGCTGCTGCTGGATACGGCGGAGGAGCTGCGCCATTCCGAGGGGAAGCTGCCCTTCCCCAGCATGGAGGAGCTGAACATGCTCTGGGAAATGGTGAAGTGCGGCAATATTGATTCCTTCCTGCAGGTCCTTCGGGACGAATTGAGCAGCGCGCCGTTTCCCGCGCTGCCGGAAACCACGGTGGCCGCCGTGGGCTTCCTGATGACCGAGGCGGGCCGTCTGTACGCCCCGCAGCAGGATCTTGCGGCGGAAAAGAAACGGCTGACCGCCTGCGACCGCTTCGGCAGTCTGGAGGAATGGCTTCGGAACCTCGACGATTATCTCAGGCGCATCCGTCAGGCCCGGGAGGAAAACCGGGAAAGCCGGGAAACGTGGCTGATCGTCCGAATCAATCAGTACATCGAGCAGCATTATCAGGAGGATCTGACCCTGACCCGGCTGGCAGACGAGGTTCATTACAGCCCCGCCTACCTTTCCCGGTTTTATAAGGCCAACACGGGCACCAATGTGATGACCCATCTGTACAACGTCCGCATCGGAAAGGCGCGGGAGCTGCTGGAAAACAGCAACGATAAGGTGTCCGACATCGCGGTTAAGACCGGCTTCTGCTCCACCAAGTACTTTAACCGGGTGTTCAAGAAAATGACCGGCCTTTCGCCCGCCCAGTTCCGGCGGGAAACGGCGGGCGACGCATCAGGGAACTGATTTTGTCCTTTTTGCTATTTGCCGGTAAAAATTGCACCCGAAAAGACAAAATGTTGGGATTGCGGCCAGAGCGCCGGAACGTTACACTAAAGGCACATGATCTTCTTGCCTCGAAAACGGCCGGAAGAAACATTCAAATTTCAAAAGGAGGAACTGGTATGAAAAAGATCCTTTCCCTGGTGCTGGCTGTGGCGCTGTGCCTGAGTCTGCTGACCACCTCCGCGTTCGCCGTGGACGAACACGAGAAGGACTACCTCGACAAGCAGGTACAGCTGCTGGCCGACAACCTTCAGAAGTTCTATGAAGAAAAGTATGGCGAAGGCGCTCTGGTAGCTCCCTACGACGAGCCTGTGGAAGTGACGATTGTCAACTACTACAACAGCACGCTGGAAACCAACATGGCTACCTGGAACGAGTGGTGGGGCGAGACCCTGGAAAACAACCGCTACGTCCAGGCCGCTGAAAAGGCCCTGAACATCAAGATCAAGTATCTGTGGCTGAAGAACGACGCGGATAACGGCTATGTGAACCAGCTCCGTCTGGCCATCGCCGCCGGCGAAATCCCGGATATGTTCATCGTCACCAATCAGAACGACCTGATCCAGCTGGCGGAATCCGATCTGATCATGCCCATCGAGGATGTTGTGGATCAGTATTTCACCACCTGGGATAAGGAAATCCAGAACTCCGACGGCGGCATGCTGTACGAAATGGCCATGTACGACGGAAAGTGCTACGGCATTCCTCGCAGCGTGTCCGATACCGACACCTTCTCCTACATCTGGCTGCGCAAGGACTGGATGGAGGCCCTGAATCTGGAAGCCCCCAAGACCATGGATGATCTGAAGAACATCATGGTCAAGTTCCAGGAAGCCAAGCTGGGCGGCAACGACGCCACCTACGGCATGCTCATCGACAAGTCTCTGTACTACGCGACCCGCGGTCTGTTCGCCGGTTACAAGGCCTACCCCGAATTCTGGGTGGAAGAAGACGGCAAGCTGGTCTGGGGCGGCACGCAGGAAAACGTGAAGAAAGCGCTGACCTATCTGAACGGCCTGTACAACGACGGTCTGCTGGACAAGGAATTCATCACCCAGTCCAACGGCGACGCTCAGGCTTTGATGTACAACAGCCAGGTGGGCGTGATCTACGCCGGTCACTGGATTGCCCACAACATGCAGAAGCTGCATGACGAAGACCCCAACTCCGACTGGATGTGCGTGGCTCTGCCCTCTGAAGACGGCAGCCCCGTGGAACAGTATCTGACCCCCAACAAGCGCGGCTGGATCGTCATCAACAAGAACTACGAGCATCCCGAAGTGGCGGCCAAGATCAGCGCACTGTGCACCTTCGTGGCTCAGGGCGGTATCTGCGACGGCACCTGGTGGTTCTCCAACGATCAGGGTCAGATTCTGGAGCCCTTCCAGGGCAGCGTTTCCTCTTGGGATAACTACAACACCTACCTGAACCTGCTGGAATGCTACAAGGCCGGCGGCGATGAGTCCGTGCTGCGCGCCAAGGCTGTGACCTACTGGAGCAACCTGCATAATGGTTCCTCTATCTGGGCTTGGGAGCACATGTTCGGCGACGGCCCCTACACTCCCATGGTTGTGCTGGGCGACGCTATCGATAACGGCCGCATCCATTACGACGGCTTCCTGGGCGCTCAGAACGAGTTCATGCAGGATCGCTGGACGACCATCAAGGACGAACAGCTGACCGCCTTCACCAAGATCATCATCGGTGAAGTGGGCGTGGACGAGGGCTTCGACAACTGGCTGAAGACCTTCGACTCCATGGGCGGCACTCAGATTACCAACGACGTCAACGAGTGGTACGCTCAGTCTCAGGCTGCGAAGAACAACTAAGAAACCCAAATTCGCTGTGCCGGTTGCCTCGGCAGCCGGCACAGCCTTTTTGAAGAGTGGAGGATGAAAAATGACCCAAAAAGCAGTGGTGAACAGTCCCAAAAAGCGGAGAAAAATCAGCGGGTACGAGATCCCGCTGCATCTGATGCTGATTCCCGGCATCCTCATCATTTTCATTTTCCATTATGTCCCGCTGGGCGGTCTGATTATCGCCTTCCAGCGCTTTATCCCCGCCAAGGGCCTGTTCGGCAATCAGAAGTGGGTTGGATTGCAGAACTTCCAGTACATTTTCTCCATGCCCAATACGATGAACGTGCTTCGCAATACCGTGACCATCGCCGTAGCGAAAATCGTGCTGGGTCTGGTGATCCCCATCACCGTAGCGCTGCTGCTCAACGAATTGCAGGTGAGCAAGGTCAAGCGCTCCATTCAGACCATCATCTATTTCCCGCATTTTTTGAGCTGGATTATTTTCGGCTCCATCATCATGGATCTTCTCAGCCCGCAGAACGGCATCGTCAATAAGATGCTGAACCTGCTGGGGCATGAATCCATCTATTTCCTGGGCGATAACAAATACTTCCAGCAAACCATCATCTGGACGGACGTCTGGAAGAACTTCGGCTACGGTACGGTTGTTTACATGGCCTCCATTACCAGCATCGACCCTTCTCTTTATGAAGCGGCCTCCATCGACGGCGCGAACCGCTGGAAGCAGACCTGGCACATTACGCTGCCCGGTATGCGCATGATTATCGTGCTGATGATGGTGCTGAGCCTGGGCAACGTCCTCAACGCCGGTTTTGATCAGGTTTACAACATGTACAGCCCCATCGTGTACGAAACGGGCGACATTATTGATACCATGGTATACCGTCTGGGCCTCGAAAACGCCAAGTACGGCCCGGCGGCTGCGGTCAGCATTTTCAAATCGGTGGTTTCGATGCTGTTTATCTCCGCGTCCTATTATGTGGCGGACAGATTTTTCGATTATCGTCTGTTCTGACCGAGCCTGATATCTGGAAAGAAAGGGGAAAAACCTCATGACGTCGATAGCGAAAAAACAGCCGCACAGCCATGTCAGCAATCATATCAAGGAAAGCCCCAGCCGCAAGGTGTTCCGGGTGGTGAATGTCATCGTGCTGACGGCGCTGGCGCTGATCTGCCTGCTGCCCTTCATCAACGTAATCGCCATTTCCTTCAGCAACAGCTTTTACGTAGACAGCAATCAGGTGTACTTCTGGCCCAAGGGCTGGACCACCAGCGCCTACACCTACATTCTGACCCGCGCCAGCTTCTGGACGTCGTTCCGCACCTCCATTATCCGGGTGCTGCTGGGCGGCAGTCTGAACCTGTTCTTCATCATTCTGACGGCGTACCCGCTGTCCAAGAGCAATGACAAGCTGCACTTCCGCAATGTGTACACGTGGTACTTCTTCATTACCATGCTGGTGAGCGGCGGCATGATCCCCAACTACCTGCTGATTGCCAAGCTAGGCTTGCGGGACAGCATCTGGTCGCTGGTGCTGCCGGGAGCGCTGCCGGTATTCAATCTGGTTCTGATGCTGAACTTCTTCCGTCAGGTGCCTACCGCACTGGAAGAAGCGGCGCTGATCGACGGCGCGAGCCACATGCGTACCCTGGTGCAGATTTATCTGCCGGTTTCCCTGCCCGCCATCGCCACCATTACGCTGTTCTGCATCGTCAGCCATTGGAATGCCTGGTTTGACGGCATGATCTACATTACCACGCCTTCCCGGGTGCCCATGCAGACCTATCTGCGCAGCATCCTGATCGATATGAACGTGGCCGATATGTCCGCCGATGACTACGAGCTGTACGCCATGCTGGCCAACCGCACGGTGAAATGCTCTCAGATCATCGTGGCGACCATTCCGATTCTGTGCGTGTATCCCTTCCTGCAGCGCTATTTCGTCAGCGGCATTGTGCTGGGCAGCGTGAAGGGCTAAGGCAAGCTAAAGCCATAGGAAAAAAGAATTTCTGCCTATTGAAAATACAGCCATTCCTCACAAGGGAGTGGCTGTGTTTTTGTCTCTCTCCGGCAGCCGAAGCACGGTAGAGCGGTGACAGAACCCACTAGGCTTCTCGGCATTTCCGCCGGTATTCCGACGGCGTTTGGCCGCAGACCCGCCGGAAACGCTGGCAGAAATAAGAAGCGTCCGGGTAGCCCACCGCCTGAGCGATTTCCGCCGTGGTCAGCTTGGGGTTTTGCAGAAGCTCCCGGGCCGCGCTGATGCGCGCCTCCAAGATCAGCTCACCCGGCGTTTTTTCAAATTCCCGGCGGCATAGCTCGAAGAGCTTGCTGCGGCCCATGTGCAGATGGCTGCATAGCTCGTCCAGCGTGATAGGGCGGGAATAGTGCTGCGCGATGTATTCGGTCAGCCGCCGTCCGTCGCTCATCTGTGCGGCGGAAAGCATCCCCTGCAGGCGAACCTCCGCGATGCAGGCGTGAACGATTTCGATCAGGGAAGAAAGCTCTTCCGAAGAGACCTGCCGCAGACGGCTGTAGCACTCCGAAAGTCCCTCTCCGTCCGGATACCAGTCCAGCAGGGAAAGGCTGCGCCGCCACTGCTTTTCCCGGGGCGCTTCATCCAAAAACTGCCCCAGCAGAATGAAAGCGATCACCTGCCCGTTTTCAACCACCGGCAGGGCCGCTTCGATCAGGCCGCAGTGGCAGCGGTATTTCTTCATTTTCTGCGTGGCCGTTACTTCCCGCAGCGCCGCCGCGTCGCAGCCGAGACAGCGCTCCAGTCCGCCTGCGGCGCTTTTGACCGCCGCGCAGAAATCCGTCTGGTTGCTGGAAGTAAAGATTTCCCGGGCCTGATCGTCCATCAGGGCAAATTTCAGCCCCATGCAGATGTGAAGGTGCTTCAGCAGCGTCGCCAGCTTGTCAAATTCTTCGGCTGTCAGCATGGAAAATCTTCCTCCCGGCAAATGGTCTCCTTCATCATACAACATTTTTTGAAAAAACGGAAAATCACAACAGAATATCGGACGATTCTCTCTGCCGCCCGGCTGGAAAAACTGCTATCATGCCCTCAGAAAGCAGAGAAAGGGGTTCTTCTCATGGCGCATACAACATTGGTCGTGATGGCAGCCGGTCTTGGCAGCCGGTACGGCGGTCTGAAGCAAATCGCTCCCGTGGATGACGCGGGACATATCCTCATTGACTTTTCCATTTTTGACGCGGTGCGGGCCGGGTTTGACCGGTTGGTCTGTATTATCAAGCCGGAAATGGAGCAGGAGTTTCACGAGGTCATCGGCTGCCGGATCGCCCCCTTTGTGGAGCTGGAATACGCCTTTCAGCGCCCGGACGTGCTCCCGGAGGGCTTTGCCATTCCGGAGGGGCGCACGAAGCCGTGGGGCACGGCTCACGCGGTGCTGTGCGCCAAAGAGCAGATCCATACGCCCTTCGCCGTCATCAACGCGGACGATTTCTATGGCCGGACGGCTTTTGAGGCGATCTATCGCTTCCTGAACGAAAATCAAGGCGAGAACGAACACGCCATGGTGGGCTACCGGATCGAAAATACGCTGACCGAGAACGGTTCCGTGGCCCGGGGCGTCTGCGAAACAGACGGGCAGGGCTATCTGGCGGGCATTACCGAGCGAACCAAGCTGGAACCGCGGCCCGGCGGCGCGGCCTTTACCGAGGACGGGCAGGAATACACCTTTGTTCCTGCGGGCACGAAAGTATCCATGAATCTGTGGGGCTTTCAGCCGTCCATTCTCAGGGAGATCGAGAAGCGCTTCCCGGCGTGGCTTCAGGAAAAGCTGCCGGTCAATCCGCTGAAATGCGAGTATTATCTGCCGCTGATTCCCAACGCGCTGATTCAGGAAAAACGCGGCTCTGTCCGGGTGCTGGATACGCAGGAAAAGTGGTACGGCGTGACCTATCGGGAGGACATGCCCAAGGTTCGCGCGGCCATTGCCGAAATGACGCGGCAGGGCGTTTATCCTGAAGCATTATGGGGGAATCATTCATGCTGAACATCTGCCGGAAATTTCAACTCAGGGGAACCGTCCTTTCCTGCCAGCCTTACGGAAGCGGCCATATCAACGCCACGTTTCTGGTGCATACCGATCAGGCGGATTATATCCTGCAGCGCATCAATCATTCTATTTTTCAGGATGTGCCCGCATTGATGAACAATATTCAGCGGGTGACGGCTTTTCTGGCCCGGCGGGATCCCGACCCACGGCACAGCCTGCATCTGGTGCCCACGCTGAAGGGCGGCGGCTGGCTGGAAGAAGAAGGAGAATTTTACCGGGTCTATGATTTTATTACGGACAGCCTTTGCCTGAATGCACCGGAAACGCCCAATGACTTTTACCAGAGCGCCGTGGCTTTCGGCTCGTTTCAGCGGGCGCTGGCGGATTTCCCGGCGGAAGAGCTTTCAGAAACCATCCCGCGCTTTCACGATACCCCCGACCGCTATCGGGCGCTGCATCAGGCGATTCGGGAGGACGCGCTGGGCCGGGCGGCTTCCTGCGGCCCGGAAATTCGCTTTGCGCTGGATCACGGGGCGGACGGCGCGTTCCTGATGGAGCATCTCCGCGCCGGACGGCTGCCGCTGAGAGTCACCCATAACGATACCAAGCTCAACAACGTCATGCTGGACGCTCAGACCCGCAAGGCGCTGTGCGTCATCGATCTGGACACGGTCATGCCCGGCCTGGCCGCCAACGACTTTGGCGATTCCATCCGTTTCGGGGCCAACACCGGCGCGGAGGACGAGCGGGATCTTTCCCAAATCAGCCTGTCGCTGGAACGCTACAGCGCCTTTGCGGAAGGGTATCTGACGGCCTGCGGTCAATCTCTTACGCCCTTTGAGAAGGAAACCCTGCCTTGGGGAGCGAAACTTATGACGTTGGAATGCGGCGTTCGTTTCCTGACGGATTATCTGGCCGGAGACACCTACTTCCGCATTCATCGGCCGGGTCATAATCTGGACCGCGCCCGCACGCAGTTCGCGCTGGTCAGAGACATGGAAGCTAAATGGCCGGAAATGAATCAGATCGTTCAATCGCTGTTGTGAATACTGCATCCAAAGGAGGAACAACGCCATGCCGGAGCTGCCCTTTTTCCCATTGACGCCTACCATCAAGGTCTTTCCGGACGAGCCTGTCCGGGAGGAATGGAGGCGCAGTCAGTTCGAGGGCTTTCAGAATGAAACCATTTCCTTTCAGGCCGCCTTTTGCGGTATGGCGGAATATGACCGCCGTCCGGTGGTTCTGCGCGCGGAATCACCGCTGAAAAAGCAGATACGGATCCGCACGGTGCTTTCGGTTCCCGTTAGGCTGGCTGCGCTGCCCGGAGCGGACGATAACTATCTGCGCAAAACCCCCGGACTCTATCCCGATCTTCTGCGCGACCAGCAGCCGGAGAATCCGCTGGCCATTCTGCGGGTGCAGACGGAGCAGTGGCAGTCCTTCTGGATCGATGTGGAGCCGGAAGACGAATGCGAACCGGGCGTCTATCCCGTGGAGCTGCGTCTTGTGACGGCAGATGACGAAACGGTTCTGGCTTCAGCCAGCATTTCCGTGACGATCCTGCCGGGACGGCTTCCGGCGCAGAAATTGATTCGAACCCACTGGTTCCATACGGACTGTCTGGCGGAATACTACCGTGTTCCCGTTTTCAGTGAGGAGCATTGGACGATCATTGAAAACTTTATCCGAACGGCTGTGCGCCGGGGCTGCACCATGATTCTCACGCCCCTGTTCACGCCGCCGCTGGATACCGCGCCCGGAGGCGAGCGGCTGACCGTTCAGCTGGTGGACGTTAACGTCTGCAAGGGCGCGTATACCTTCGGCTTTGACCGGCTGGAACGCTGGGTGGAGATCTGCCGCCGCTGCGGGGTCGCCTATTTGGAAATGTCCCATCTGTTTACGCAGTGGGGCGCGGCAGCCGCGCCGAAGATCATCGCCACGGTGGACGGCGAGGAAAAGCGGCTGTTCGGCTGGGAAACGGACGCGCACGGCGAAGCATACGCCCATTTCCTGAGCGAGTTTCTTCCCGCGCTGATGAAGAAGCTGAACGAGCTGGGCGTTGCGGAACGCGCCTATTTTCACATTTCCGACGAGCCGTCGCTGGATCATCTGGAAAGCTACCGCCACGCCTGTTCGCTGGTCAAGCCGTACCTGCAGAGGCGGCCTGTGATCGACGCTCTTTCCGATTTTGCTTTTTATCAGACCGGCGCACTGGAAAAGCCCATTGTAGCTATCGACCATCTGGAACCCTTCCTGCAGGCCGGCGTTCCGGGGCTTTGGACGTACTACTGCGTGGGGCAGTACCGGGATGTGACCAATTCCTTCATGGCCATGCCTGCAGCCCGCACCCGGATGCTGGGCGTGCAGCTGTACCGCTATCAGCTGGAGGGCTTTTTGCAGTGGGGGTATAATTTCTATCATACCCAGCTCTCGCTGGCCAACCTCAATCCCTACGAAGTGACCGACGCAGGCGGCGTGTTCCCGTCGGGCGACGCCTTTCAGGTTTACCCCGGCCGGGATGGAAAGCCGGAGGAATCGATTCGCTTCATGCTGAATCATCTGGCTATGCAGGATCTTCGGGCACTGGAGGCACTGGAGACCCTGCAGGGCCGCGAACAGGTGCTGCGCCTGCTGGAAGAATGCGCCCAAGGCCCGCTGACCCTGACCGACTATCCGCGGGACGCCGCCTTCTTCGACCGGCTGCGCCAGCGGGTGAACAAAGAATTGAGCGGACGGCTATGAGCTTCCGTTTATGAAAGCAAAAGAAAAGAGGCCCAAAAATGATTCTGGATTCCGTGAAGCATCTGAACCGCTATGCCGGGCTGAGCGCTGCCTTTGGTCTGGCAATCGAATATCTTTCCCGGAATGATCTGACCAAGCTGGAACCGGGACGTTATCCGATTGCGGGCGATGAGGTCTATCTGATGATCCAGCAGCCGGAACTGAAAAAATGGGAAGAGGGCCATTGGGAAGGTCATCGCCGTTATGCAGACATACAGGTGGTGCTGTCCGGCGAGGAACGAATCGGCTATGCGCCCGCCGAAACACTGGAACCGGAAACGGAATACTCGGAAGAAAAGGATTTTCTTTTCTTCAAAGACACAGAAACAAAAGAAAAGAAATCCGAGGAACTCCGTATGCTGCTGCATCCGGGCGAGTTTGCGGTGTTTTTCCCGCAGGACGCCCATCGCCCCTGCATAAAGTCCGAAGGCTCCGATGAGACGGTACGAAAGGCCGTCGTAAAGGTACGGCTGTAAGGCTGATATTTCTGAAAACGCCCGGGTTCCCTGCGGTGAAAAGCCGCACAGGAGCCCGGGCGTTTTCAGAACAGCAGACTTTCCAGCCGTCCGAGCTGCGCCAGCAGAATGCAGCCCAGTATGCCCACCAGCGTGGGCAGCAGAAACGCCAGCGCCGTCCAGCGAAGGCTTCCCGTTTCCTTGCGGATGGTGAGCAGCGTCGTGGAGCAGGGCCAGTGAAATAGCGTGAACCACAGCATGCACACGGCGGTCTGCCAGCTCCACCCCTGCGCCGCCAGGATCGTTCGCAGCTCCATGGCGCTGCCAAGCTCCGTCAGGCTTCCCTGCGACAGATAGAGCATCAGCGCAATGGGCAGCACGATCTCATTGGCGGGAAAGCCCAGGAGAAAGGCCGTCAGCAGAATTCCATCCAGCCCCATCAAACGGCCCAGCCCATCCAGCGAACGGCTCAGTCCCGTCAGCAGCGAAACGCCGTCCGGCAGGCAAACGGCTTGCAGCGCCCACAGCAGCAGCCCGGCGGGCGCTGCAACGGCTGCGGCCCGGCCCAGCACCACCAGCGTCCGATCGAATAGCGAACGGGTCAGCACCTTCCCGATTTGCGGCCTTCGATAGGGCGGCATTTCCAAGGTAAAGGAAGAAGCCATGCCCTTGAGCAGCGTCCCGGAGAGCAGACGGGATACGCCGAAAGTCACCGCCAGACTGAGGCAAAGCAGGCAGACCAGCAGAAAGGCGGACAACGCTCCCGCCAGAAGGCTGTTGGAGGTAGGAATCAAAAACATGCTGAGCAGCAGAAGCAGCGTGGGAAAGCGCCCGTTGCAGGGGGTGAAGCAGTTGGTCAGAATGGCGATCAGCCGTTCCCGGGGCGAGTCGATGATCCGGCATCCCACCACTCCGGCGGCATTGCATCCAAGCCCCATGCACATGCATAGCGCCTGTTTGCCGCAGGCATGGCAGCGCTGGAAAGGACGATCCAGATTGTAGGCGATGCGCGGCAGATAGCCGGAGTCCTCCAAGAGGGTAAACAGGGGGAAGAAAATCGCCATGGGGGGAAGCATGACGGAAACCACCCAGGCCAGCACCCGCCAAGCCCCCAGCACCAGCGCGTCGTGCAGCCATTCGGGAACGCCTGCGGCGTGGAAGCAGCCGCTGAGCCAATCCTGAACGGTAAAAAGCGCGCGGCTCAGGAGGACGGAAGGAACGTTTGCCGCCGTCAGCGTCAGCCAGAACAGGAGCATGAGCAGCAACAGCATGATGGGAAAGCCGCTTTTCCGGCCCGTAAACAGGCGATCCAGTTTGCGGTCCCGGGTGGAATAGCCCCGATCCTGCCGCCGGACGACACATTGGCGCGCGATGCTTTCACTTTCCAGCACCAGCGTTTGGACCGTCAGATCCCGCAGCGCCTCCCGGCTGACGCCTGCCTGCTTTAGAAGCGTCTGCGCTTCGGCCAGCACTGTTTCCGCTTCGGGTACGTCCAGCGGACGGTCTTCCGTATGGCTGGCCAGAAGCCCCTTCAGCGCTTCGCTGTCTTCCAGCGTTCGAAGAGCCAGCCAGCGCGCCTGCCGTCGGATTCTGGGCCATGGAACGAACAGCGCTTCCGTTTTTGTCAGCGCTTTGGTTACGGATGCGGGGTAGGAAAACTTATACGGCGTTTTTTCCGGCTGTTCCATCAGCTGGTCCAATGCATCCAGCACCACATTCAGCGTTTTCTTCTTTCGTGCCACAATGCCGACCACCGGCACGCCCAACCGCTTTTCCAGCGCCTTCAGATCCAGCTGAATGCCCCGGCGGCGGGCTTCGTCCATCAGGTTGACGCAGACCAGGACCCGGCTGTGCAGTTCCAGAATCTGCAAAACCAGATTCAGATTTCGTTCCAGACAGGTTGCGTCGCACACCACCAGAACCGCTTCCGGCCGGCCGAAGCACAGGTAATCCCGGGCGACTTCCTCCTCGGCGGAATGGGCGAACAGAGAATAGGCGCCCGGAATATCCACCAGTTCATAGCGAAAACGGCGGCTTTCACAATAGCCTCGGGCGCTTCCCACCGTTTTGCCCGGCCAGTTGCCGGTGTGCTGGTTCATTCCCGTCAGCGCGTTGAAAAGCGTGCTTTTTCCTACGTTGGGGTTCCCGGCGACCGCGACGGTGCGGGGCGCGCTTTTTCCCTGAGCGCCGCCAGTTTCCCGAACGCGCCAATGCAGCTTCAGACCCATGTGCATCCCCCTTTTTTGTCGTTCTCAAAAGATCCGGACGCCTTTGCCGTCTCTGTGCCGGATCGCTACGACGGTTTCCCGGATCAGATAGGCGCTCGGGTCGCCCAGAGGGCTGATCCCCACGCACTCCACCTTCGTTCCCTCGATCAGCCCTATATCCATCAGTCTCCTGCGAAGCCTTCCCGGCGTGTTCAAACCGCGCACGACGGCGCTTTCGCCGGGCCGCAGGTCGGCCAGCGTTCTCATTTTATCTTCCTCCTCTGTTGCGGTTGAAAGAGGCGAATAGCCCTCTGTTCGTATCTCAGTGTATTCGGCGGGGGAACGGGGGTGACAAAAACGAAAAAGCAACAAGACTGCGTGGAATTACGTTCGTCTTGAAAGAAATTTTTTTACAAGAGTTCTGTTTTTTGGATTGTATGATATTGAAAATTGTTTTATAATATTCGTGCATATTCACGTAGCGCGTCGTCTGCCATTCAAAAACAAATGATCGAGAAAAGAGGGAAGTCAAGTGAAACACAAAAAAATGATGCATCTGGCGCTCGCTCTTACCACCTTGTTTGCTCTATGCGCCTTCGTCGGGCACGGATTCGCGGAAAAAGTCGAAGGAAACGTCAACAATGAAAGTATTGCGGCTGTTTCGGTAGGCTTAAACCATATCATTGGTCTAAAAGCAGATGGAACGGTGGTTGCGAGTGGGGATAATTCGTTCGGTGAATGCGATGTGGACTCCTGGGCCAATATAGTGGCGGTCTCGGCAGGTTCACTGCATACCGTTGGTCTAAAAGCGGATGGAACCGTGCTTGCAGTTGGGGATAATTATGAAGGTCAATGCGATGTCGGTTCCTGGACGGATATAGTGGCGGTTTCGGCAGGCTGTAACCATACCGTTGGCCTGAAAGCGGATGGAACCGTGATTGCGGTTGGGGATAATCATGACGGTCAATGCGATGTCGGTTCCTGGACGGATATAGTGGCGGTTTCGGCAGGCTTGAACCATACAGTCGCTCTAAAAGCAGATGGAACCGTGATTGCGGTTGGGGATAATTATGACGGTCAATGCGACGTCAGTTCCTGGACGGATATAGTGGCGGTTTCGGCAGGCTGGTACCATACAGTCGCTCTAAAAGCAGATGGAACCGTAGTCGCAGCTCCAGATAATGGAATTGATGAATGCGACGTCAGTTCATGGAAAGATATAGCAGCCGTTTCGGCAGGCGGGCAGCATACCGTCGGCTTAAAAACAGATGGCACTGTGATTGCAATCGGAAGTAATGAATATGGGCAGTGCAACGTGCAGTCGTGGAGGGACATGGTAACGGTTTCGGCAGGCGACGATTTTACCGCCGGCATCAAAAAGGACGGAACAGTCGCAGTTAGCTCCAATACAGTTCGGCGTGTTGATTCGTGGATGGATATGAAAGCGATTTCGGCGGGCGACTTGTACGCCGTTGGCCTGAAAAAGGACGGAACCGTAGCTGCGGTTGGGCTTAATGAGCTTGGTCAAGGTGATGTGGAGCTGTGGACGGATATAGCAGCCGTTTCGGCAGGCACAGCGCATACCGTCGGCTTAAAAGCAGATGGAACGGTGGTCGCAACGGGAGACTATTATGGCCAATGTGATGTAGATTCCTGGACGGATATAGTGGCGGTTTCGGCAGGCTGCGAGCAGACCGTTGGTCTGAAAGCAGACGGAACGGTGGTTGCGGCTGGAAAGAATGAATACGGAGAATGTGATGTTGGCTCCTGGACGGATGTGGTAGCTGTTTCGGCAGGCATTTATCACACGGTTGGCCTAAAGGCGGATGGAACCGTCGTTGCGGTCGGAAAGAATGAATATGGAGAATGTGATGTTGGCTCCTAGAAGGATATTATAGCTGTCTCGGCAGGCTACAAGTACACCGTCGGCGTAAAAGCGGACGGAACGGTGGTTGCGGTTGGAAAGAATGAAGACGGTCAATGCAGCGTCGACTCTTGGAAGAATATAACGGCTGTCTCGGCAGGCATTTTTCACACTGTCGGCCTAAAAGCGGATGGGACTGCGGTTGCAGTTGGGAACAATGAAAGCGGTCAATGCAACGTGGATTCCTGGACGGATATAATAGCCGTCTCGGCAGGCTATGATTATTTTTTCTACATGGGAGGCGGAGATTATTCTATCGGTCTAAAAGCGGATGGAGCTGTGGTTATAGCAGAGCCTGACGATATTGCAGCTTGGAGGCTCTGGTAATTCTTCGACTGCAATTTGTCCTGCAGCCCGTTTTTCCCTTGACGAAGCGAAGCGCAGCGTTGTACAATAAGCCAAAAGACAGGAGGGTGCGGGGAATGCTTTACGAGGGAAAAATCTGGGTGGCCACGGACAGCAGTCACAAGCCCGTTTTTCTGCTGCCTGAAATGGCGAACCGGCATGGGCTGATCGCCGGAGCCACCGGCACCGGCAAAACCGTTACCCTGAAGGTGATCGCCGAGGGCTTTTCCGATATGGGAGTTCCCGTATTTCTGGGGGATATCAAGGGCGACCTGAGCGGTATGGTCGCGCCGGGAACCGTCAGTGAAAAGATCGGCAATCGGCTGATGGAAACGGGCGTTTCGGCCTTTCGGACGGAAATGTATCCGACGGTTTTCTGGGATGTGTACGGCGAGCAGGGGCACCCGATCCGCGCTACCGTCAGCGAAATGGGGCCGCTGCTGCTGTCCCGGATGCTGAACCTGAACGAGACCCAGTCCGGCGTGCTGAACATTCTGTTCCGGGTGGCGGCGGACGAGAACCTTCCATTGTATACGGTCAAGGACGTCAAGGCGATGCTGGCCTATCTTGGGGAAAATGCCAGCCGTTACACGCTGCACTACGGCAACGTGTCCAAAGCCAGCATCGGTGCGATCCAGCGGGCCGTGGCCGTGCTGGAGGATCAGGGCGGCGACTGCTTCTTCGGCGAACCGTCGCTGCAGATCTCCGACTGGATGAAGACGGACGAAAACGGCAAGGGCTACATCAATATTTTGGCTTGCGACAAGCTGTTCCTGAGCCCGCTGATGTACTCCACCTTCCTTTTGTGGATGCTGAGCCGGCTTTACGAGCTTTTGCCGGAACGGGGCGATCTGGAAAAGCCCCTGATGGTCTTTTTCTTCGATGAAGCTCACCTGCTTTTTAACGATTGTTCCAAGCAGCTGATGGAAAAGGTGGAGCAGGTCATTCGGCTGATCCGTTCCAAAGGCGTGGGCGTATACTTTATCACGCAGAATCCCTCTGACGTGCCCATGAGCGTTCTGGGCCAGCTCGGCAACCGGGTGCAGCATGCGCTGCGGGCGTTTACGCCGTTGGATCAGAAGGCGGTGAAGGTAGCGGCGCAGACCTTTCGGGTCAATCCGGCGTTTGACACGGAAGACGCCATTTCCGAGCTGAAAACCGGCGAGGCGCTGATCTCCTTCCTGGACGAGTACGGCGCGCCCGGAATCGTTCGGCGGGCTACGGTTCTTCCGCCTCAGAGCAGCATGGGCGCCATTTCCGCCGACATGCGCGCTGAGGTCATAGAAAAAAGCCCGCTGGCCGGACGGTATGATCTTCCCATTGCCATGGAAGGGGCCTATGCCATTTTGATGAAGGAAGAAGAGGAAAACCGGAAAGCGCCTCCGCCGCAGGATACCGGGCCAATTTTCATTGACGATATGAATGAATTTCTTGCCCGGCTTAACGGCCAAACGCCGAGCGCACCGGCCGGTTCCAGCACTGTGGTTTATGATCCGCTCACCGGACAATACATTCAAAAGGAGCCTGAGATTATGCAGAACCAGAACAACAACGTCCAGCCCACCATGCAGGCCGATCAGACGGCCCAGCAGCCCGTACAGTACGCTCCCCAGCAGTATGTACAGCAGGCCCCTCAGCCTTATGTGCCGGTGCAGCAGATGGCCCAGCAGCCTTACGTGCCCGTTCAGCAGCAGGTTCCTGTGCAGTACGCGGCCCAGCAGCCCGTGATGCAGCCGGTTCAGCAGCCGGTGATGCAGCAGCAGCCCGCTCAGCCGCAGATCGTGACGCAGAACGTGCTGGTGCTGGACCCCACCACCGGCGGCTATGTGCAGAAGCAGATGACGCTGGCCTATAATTCCGCTACCGGCCAGTATGTTCCCGTCCAGACCGAGGCGGAAGCCAAAGCCGCCGCCAAGGCTGCCAAGGAAGCTCAGGCCGCTCAGGAAAAGGCGGAGCGGGAGGCCGCGCGCAAGGCGAAGGAGGAAGAAGCGGCGGAACGCCGTCAGCGCAACGACGAGCTGCGGGAAGAGGCGGCGGAACGCGCCCGGGTCAATAACAGCGTACTGGGCCGCATGAAGAACACCGCCATCAGCAGCGCCACCCGCACCGTGACCAACAAGCTGACCAATGAAATTCTCAAGGGCCTTGGCCTCGGCAAGAAAAAGTAAACAGATTGCTAAAACAATCCCCGTTGGCTGAAACTGGCCGACGGGGATTTGCTGCATAGGACAATAACAGGGAATCAAAACCAGTATACGGCATGTCTTTCGCTTACTGCCTCCTGCACCTCCGCTTTTTTGACACTCAGCGGTGCTCCAGCAACCCGAAGCGCCGCTTTGAAAACCTTATGCCACAATTTTTTCGTATTCCCGGGCGGTAAGCAGATAAACCACCGCGTAAAGCAGAGCGAAAACCACAAAGCTGATGCCCATGCAGCGCAGCATGAGAGGAATGTTCTGCATGCTCAAAGCGGCGAACATGTGGGTGACGCTGGGGAAAGAGAAGCAGGTGTGGATCAGCGCCGTCAGGAGCGGCAGGAAGAAAACCATCAGGATCTGCGAATGAATGCAGCGGCGAATTTCGGCTTTGCTCAGACCCACCTGACGCATGATGCGGAAACGCTCCCTGTCCTCATAGCCCTCGGAAATCTGCTTGTAGTAGATAATCAGAATCATCGCCATGGTGAACAGCGACCCGAGGAACAGCCCCACGAACATCAGACCGCCATACAGCTCGGAAAGCTCCTGCCGGAGGGTCACCTGATTTTCCGTACGGTGGAAGGTGATGGTACCTTCTGCTTCGGTCAGCAGTTTCTCAATAATATGATGGAAGCAGCGCTGGATCGTTTCGTTGTCGTTGGTGGTCAAATTGACGAACAGACACAGCGCGGGTTTGGAGGCGTTCTGCCCGTAGGCAGTCAGCTGAGCCTGAACGATCTGATCCAGCACGGCCCGATCCTTCACGATGAACCAGCGTACCGGATAAATGTAAAGCGAATCGGAAGGAATAAACACATCATCGGCCGCGAAACGCCGCGTGATGTGATAGTGGCGGTCGAAAAGGAACATATCGTCCTCCGAATGGGGGAAAGAGCCGTCTACCAGCCACATTTCATCCTCGGCCAGATTCGCCTGTTCCCCGGTGAAACGGGCAAAATCGTCCGCCGCCATCAGCCGCAGCATGGCCAGACCGTCCGTGGCCAGATCGCTCAGGTTTTCCGCGTCCGGGTTGGTCAAATAGACGTTGCCCTGCTTGTAGCCTGCAAAAGAAATGGTGTAATAATCCATTTCATCGGCAATCGCGGTTTTTTCTTCCCGCACAGCCTGATTCAAACAGTTCACAACCGTCTCCCGATTCAAGGGCGTTTCGCTCTTAAAATCCACGATCTCAAAAACCATCTGAGTGGGGCAGTGGGAGCGGAGCGTATCATCCATGCCGAACCACAGGGAAAAGGTGGAAAAGATCATCACCAGCACCATGGTGGAAAGAATGGCCACGTTGGCCAGACCCACGGCGTTCTGCTTCATCCGATAGATCATGCCGGAGACATTGATGAAATGGGCGGGCTTGCCGTAGTAGAAACGCTTGTTTTTCCGCAGCAGCTTGAGCAGGGTAACGCTGCCCGCCGTAAACAGCAGATACGTTCCGAGAATCACGCAAACCACCGCCACGAAGAACAGCAGAATGGAGGTCACTGCATCCGTCACGGCAATGCTGATGTAGTAGCCAGCGCCCAGAAAGAGCATCCCCAGCAGGGCTAGAAGCCAGTTGGCCCGGGGCTCCCGCTCGCCGACCTCGCCGCCGCGCAGCAGCTCGATGGGATTGGCCAGATGAATCTGCCGGATGGAGTTGAGCAGAATCAGCAGAAAGACCGCGCTGATGATCAGCGCCGTGCTGACAATCACACCGGGAAGAATCTGGAAGGAAAGCTCCGACACGCCGGTCCCCAGCAGCTTCATCAGCAGCAGGAACATCAGCTTGTCAAACAGAATGCCCAGACCGATTCCGACGACCAGACTGATCAGCAGCAGAATCAGCGTTTCGCAGAAGATGACCAGCGCAATGTGCTTCTTGCCCATGCCCAGAATGTTCAGCAGGCCGAACTCTTTTTTGCGCCGCTTCATGAGAAAGCTGTTGGTGTAGAAAAGAAAGATCACCGCGAAAAGCGTCGTGACCAACTTGCCCAGCTGCAAGGTCATCAGAAGGTTGCCGGAGCCCAGACTTTGATTGGATGAAAGCGAAGAGATCACATACAGCATCATGGCGGTCAGAATGGCGGTCAGCAGATAGGGATAATAAATCTTCCGATTCTTGCGGATGTTTCCCGCCGCCAGCTTCCAGTAAAAACCCTTACGCACGGGAGCCACCGCCCGTCATCAGAAGATTGAGAGTGTCCGTGATCCGCTGGTAGAAATCCTGATCGCTGCCCTCGCCCCGGTAAAGCTGATGGAAAACCTCGCCGTCCTTGATGAACAGTACCCGTCCGGCGTGGCTGGCCGCCTTGACGGAATGCGTGACCATCAGAAGGGTCTGTCCGCTTTCGTTGATGCCGTTGAACAGCCGCAGAAGACCGTCGGCGGCCTTGCTGTCCAGCGCGCCGGTGGGTTCGTCCGCCAAAAGCAGCTGCGGCTCGGTGATCAGCGCCCGGGCAACGGCAGCCCGCTGCTTCTGACCGCCGGAAACTTCATAAGGGAACTTGGAGAGAAGTGAGGTGATACCCAGCTTGTCCGCCAGCGGCTTCAGCCGCTGCTCCATTTCCCGATAGGGTTTGCCTGCCAGCACCAGCGGCAGCAGAATGTTATCCCGCAGCGAAAAAGTGTCCAGCAGGTTGAAATCCTGAAAGACGAAGCCCAGATGATCCCGGCGGAAAGCGGAGATTTCCCTCTCGCTGACCGCGGAAAGCTCCCGGTTTCCCAAATAAACATGGCCCTCGGTGGGCTTATCCAGCGCCGCCAGAATATTGAGCAGCGTAGTCTTGCCGCTTCCGCTTTCGCCCATGATGGCGATGAATTCGCCCTCTTCCACCGAAAAATTCACGTCGCGAAGCGCCTGCACCTGCTGACCGCCGAAACGGGTGGTGTAGACCTTTTTCAAATGTTCGACCTTAAGTATGGACATTTCCCATAACCTCCTTTGCGCTTGGCGCTCCGCCAGTATAGCAGAGGATGGGCGGCTCATCCATGCCGTTGGCTTACAATTCGGGCTTGCAGTCTTACAGTTTTGTAAGGTTGCAAGCCCGAACCCTTATTCATACTCCCGTTCTTCCCGCTCCAGCCCCACAAAGACGGTCGTTCCTTCCCCGAGCGTGCTTTCCAGACGGATGGAATGCCCCAGCCGGTTCAGCGCCTCCCGGCACAGGTACAGCCCCAGCCCGGTAGCACGCTGGTGCTCCCGCCCGTTTCCGCCGGTGTAGCCCTGCTCAAACACCCGGGGCAGATCCTCCGGCGCAATGCCGATGCCGGTGTCGGCAATGGACAGAAGCTGTTTTGCAGTATCCACCGTCACGGTGACGGAACCGCTTTTCGTATATTTGACGGCGTTGGAGAGAATCTGTTCCACGGCGAAGGAAAACCATTTTTCGTCCGTCAAAAGCGAGCAGGAAACAGGCTCGTAGCAGAGACTTAGCTTTTTCTGAATGAACAGCGGCGCAAACCGGCGCAGCACCTTGCGCAAAAGCGCGTCCAAGTCGCAGGTGCGCAGCACATAGTCGGTGGAGGAAGCGTTCATCCGGGCATAGTTCAGGGCCATATCCGCATATTGCTCCACCTTAAACAGTTCGCATAAAAGCGTGGCGCTGGCCGCGTCGGGCCGGTCCTGCAAAAGGAGCTTCATGGCGGAAATGGGCACCTTGATCTGATGCGTCCACAGGGAGAAGGTGTCCAGCTGGCGGCGGCTGTTTTCTCTGCTGTCTGTCAGCAGCTCGCCCTTTTCCTTGTACAGTTGACGCAGGAGCCGGTCATATTCCGCTTCCGTCTGGGTCTGAGACGGCGGCAGCTCGGAGGGATCGCGGAGGGTATCCAGCTCTCGAAGAGAACAAAGCCGCTGCAAATGCCGCCAGAAACCAAAAGCACAACCGACCAGCAGTCCCGCCAGACACAGAAGCGCACCGTACAGCGCGACCGTCCCCGGCAGGCCGCAGAGCCAGCCGAGCAGCGCAAAGCAGACGACAAACCCCAAAAATCCCCCGAGCCAGCCAGCCTTTTCCCGAAAATAGCCCCGCAGGGCCGTTCCAAACAATTCCTTTTTCATGCTCATGAAATCAGATACCCGACGCCCTTTCTGGTCTGGATCATGTCCGGCGCACCAACGCTTTCCACCCGGCGGCGCAGACGGGTGACGTTCACGGTCAGCGTGTTTTCGTCTACGAAGCAGTCTGTTTCCCAAAGAGCGTTCATCAGCGTCTCCCGGCTGACGATTTCGCCCTTATGCCGGAGAAGAACGCCCAGAATACGGCTTTCATTTTTGCTCAGCGGCGCTGTTTTCCCCTCAAATTCGATGGTGCCGTCGGCGGGATTGTACAAAAGTCCTTCGTGGCTGTAAAGTGCTGCGGAAGCCTGCGCAAAATCATAGGTGCGACGGAGAAGCGCCTGAATTTTGGCCATCAGCACCGAAAGGTCGAAAGGCTTCTGGACAAAGTCATCCGCGCCTGCGCTGAGGGCCATGAGAATGTTCATGTTCTCAGCCGCCGAGGAAAGAAAGATCATCGGCGCTTTGCTGAGCTTGCGAATTTCGGCGCACCAATGATAGCCGTCATAAAAAGGAAGGGAAATATCCATCAGCACCAGATGAGGCGCGTAAGCGGCAAATTCCTCCGTTACTTTTCGAAAATCCTCCGCGCCCCGGCATTCGAAGCCCCACTTCTCCATATGGGCGCACAGGGCGGACACGATCACCGGGTCGTCCTCCACGATGAAAATACGGTACATCACGTTCCTCCTTTGACCGGGCCGTTTTGCTTTTCTTCTTTATTATACGATGTTTTGGATGGGTTGGCAACGTGTGTTGCCGTTTTCGTCTTGACAAAGCGTAAAGAGAGAGGATACAATCAGATTTGGCGCACTGCGGGCGCGCCGTTTTATGGAGATTGCGAAGGCGGCGCCGCACCCGTTTGGCACTGTCTTAAGAAAATGGAGATTGACCAGAGATGCAGCTTTCCGAAAGACTCAAGCCCTACCGGGCGGACAAAGAATTCTGCCGCCGGGCGCTGGGCGTGATGCTGCCCGTGGCGGTGCAGCAGCTGATCAACAGCCTGTTCAACATGGTGGACAACCTGATGGTAGGCAGCCTGGATCTGAATGGGCTGGCTATGAGCGCCGTCAGCGTAGCGAACAAGCCCTATACGATTTTTACCTGCCTGCTCTTTGGCCTGACCGGAGGAGCCGGACTGATGATCAGTCAGTACTACGGCGCAGAGGATCATAAGACCTGTCAGGGCTTGTTTTCACTGCAAATCGGCCTGAGCATCGCTATTTCGGTGGCGTTTTTCGTGTTGCTCCGGCTTTTGCCCCGGCAGATCATGGGCCTGTTTGTCAAGGATGAAAACACCATTCTGCTGGGTCTGAGCTATCTGGCGGTGGTCAGCATCAGCTATCTGCCCACATCCATCAGCAATGTGTGCGTGTTTTCTCTGCGCTCCATCGGCATGAACCGCCTGCCCATGCTGGTCAGTCTGGGTACCATCACGGCGAACGCTGTGTGCAACTACATCCTGATTTTCGGCAAGCTGGGCGCTCCCGCGCTGGGCGTAGCAGGCGCGGCGTGGGGCACGCTGATCGCCCGAACGCTGGAAATGCTGGTCTATCTGGTGCTGCTCTGCGGCAAACGGATGTATTTCAACTGGAACCTGAAGGAGGCGCTGCGCCTGCCGGGCAAAACCGTCCGCACCTTCTTTGTGAAGGCCGCGCCGCTGATCGCCAACGAGCTTTTGTGGAGCGTGGGCCTGAACCTGTATTTCTGGTGCTATGCCCGGCTGGATGAGGCTTCGCTGCCCGCTATTTCCATTGCGGAAGTATGCAATATGTTTGCCGCCGTGCTGGCCTCGGGCACATCGGCGGCGGTTTCCGTGCTGATCGGCACGGAGCTGGGCGCCAACCGCCTGAAGGAAGCCCGGGAAAGCTGCAAGAAGCTCTTGGGGCTGGACGTGGCCGTCGCTCTTTCCAGCATGCTGCTGTCCTGCCTGCTTTCCGTGCTGCTTCCGCAGGCCTATCAGCTGACGCCGGAGCTGCGCCATACCGCCACGCTGATTTCCCTGATTATGAGTGTGCTGTGCCCGCTGCAGTTCGTGTACGGCTTCTGCTTCTTCTGCCTGCGCGCCGGGGGCGATACCCGCAGCGCCATGCTGCTGGACAGCGGCTACATGTGGGTGGTTCCCGTGCCTGCCGCCGTGCTGATGGGCATTTTCCTGCCGGGAAAAATCGCCCTGTGGGTCGCCGTGCTGATCGTGCAGTTCCTGATGTATGCCAAGGTATTCCCGGCCCTGTGGATTTTGAAGCAGGGCAAATGGGTCAAAAATATTACCGTGTGATTTGCGCTTGCGGCCGGAAGATGCTACAATAGAGCGGAAAAAAGCAAAGCAAAAAGCGATTTGAAGAAGTAAGAGGGTTGAAGCATGGATCAGATTACGGAGCTGATTGCGGAGGGCAAGGGCAAGCGCCTGTATGCCACGGAAAATCCCGACGAAGCGGTGGTCTATTACCGGGACGAGACCTTTGCCTTTCACGGCCTGAAACGGGGCCGCATCATCGGCAAGGGCGAGATCAACAATCTGATCTGCGAGTACATGTTTACCCTTTTGAAGGACAAGGGCGTGCCCAATCATTTTATCCGGCGGATCGACAACCGCTGCTCGCTGGTCAAGCGGGTGGAAATCATTCCCGTGAGCGTAAAGGTGCGCAATATCGTAGCGGGAAGCTTGGCCAAGCGCATCGGCTACCCGGATGGAACCCGACTAAAAAATACGGTGGTGGAATACTGCCTGAAGGATCCGGAGCTGGAAGATCCGCTGGTGAACCTGACCCATATCACCGCCATGGAATTGGCCACGCCGGAGGAAATCGAGATCATGTCCCACTACGCCCTGCGGGTCAACGAGATCCTTTGCGAGTGTATGCGGGAGATCAACATCGAACTGATCGACTTCAAGCTGGAATTCGGGCGTTTCCATGGCGAGATTCTGCTGGCGGACGAGGTTTCCCCGGATACCTGCCGCTTCTGGGATGCCCGCACCCACGAGCCGTTGGATCTGGACTGTTTCCGGCACGATCTGGGCAACGTGGAGGAAGCCTACCGGGAAGTGCTGCACCGGCTGACCGGCAACGTGCTTAAGAATGGCGAGGAGGACGAATGACATGCTTTTCAGCGGCAAGACACTGATGATTACCGGCGGCACCGGCTCCTTCGGCGGCGCGGTGCTGGACCGCTTTCTGAACACGGACATCAAGGAGATCCGTATTTTCAGCCGGGACGAGAAAAAACAGGACGATATGCGGCATCACTACAAGTCCGATAAGATCAAGTACTATATCGGCGATGTGCGGGATATGTCCAGTGTGAAAAACGCCCTGTACGGCGTGGATTATCTCTTCCACGCGGCCGCGCTCAAGCAGGTGCCTTCCTGCGAGTTTTTCCCCATTGAAGCCGTCAAAACCAATGTGCTGGGCACGGACAACGTGCTGACCGCCTGCATCGAGGCCGGGGTGAAGAAAGTCATCTGCCTTTCTACGGACAAGGCCGCCTACCCCGTCAACGCCATGGGCACCTCCAAGGCCATGATGGAGAAGGTGTTTGTGGCCAAGAGCCGCACCGTGGCTCCCGAAAAGACCACCATCTGCGGCACCCGCTACGGCAATGTGATGTGCTCCCGCGGCTCGGTGATACCGCTGTTTATCGATCAGATCAAGGCGAGGCTGCCCCTTACGGTGACGGATCCCAACATGACCCGTTTCATTATGAGCCTGGAAGAAGCGGTAGAGCTGGTGCTTTTTGCCTTTGAAAACGGCACAAGCGGCGATATTCTGGTGATGAAGGCCCCGGCCTGCACCATCGGTACGCTGGCGCAGGCAGTGCGGGAGCTGTTCCATGCGGACAATCCCATTCAGGTGATCGGCATCCGCCACGGTGAAAAGATGTATGAAACCCTGCTCACCAACGAAGAATGCGTTCACGCCGTTGATATGGGCCGTTTCTTCCGGGTGCCCGCCGATACCCGCGATTTGAACTATGATAAATATGTGGTCAAGGGCAATGTGGAGCGCAATCCGCTGACGGAATTCAACTCCAACAATACCCGCCTTCTGAACGTGGAAGAAGTGAAGGAGAAGTTGCTTGCTCTGCAGTATATCCGTCAGGAGCTGGCGGAGTGGGAAGAAAAAAAGTAATACGGTGTTTTTGCAAAAGAAAAGCCGCCTTGTCCCAGCCGGAGGACAGGGCGGTTTCTTTTATGGCGCCTGCTTTTGAAAAGATCAGCCCGTTTCCAAAAACGGAGGTATTCAGGAAATTTCAAGGGGTGAAATTGACAAGAAAATGTCATTTTGTCCCTTTTCCATAATCAAATGGTACGGATTCATACAAATGCGACAAAATTTTGTTTTTTGAATAAAAAGAGAAGGACAATGAAGATTCAAAATCGAATGGGTATATCAATAAATATATAACCGCTATGCTCTGTCAAAAGCAATAACGACCGGGTCAGTACTCAAACATTAGGAGGGCATGGCGCGAAAGAAGGAAGACAATGGACATCTTCGTATGCATTAAGCAGGTGCCGTCCACCAACAAGGTTCAGGTGGATGAAAAGACGGGCGTGCTCAAGCGCAGCGGCATCCAGAGCAAAATGAACCCCTACGATCTTTACGCGCTGGAAACGGCGCTTCGGCTTAAAGCCCTGCACGGCGGCACGGTAACGGTAGGCACCATGGGTCCGCCGCAGGCGCAGGCCATCATCCGGGAAGCCTATATGATGGGCGCGGACGACGGATATGTGTTCTCCGACCGGCGACTGGGCGGCGCGGATGTGCTGGCTACCAGCTACACCCTGTCGCAGGCCATTCAGAGCGTGGGCGATTTTGACCTGATCCTGTGCGGCAAACAGACCACCGACGGCGACACCGCTCAGGTAGGCCCGGCCATCGCCGAGCATATGGGAATCCCCCACGCGGCGTGGGTCAGCCGGATCGACGTGTCGGGCAACGGCATCGACGTGGAGCAGCAGCTGCAGGATGTGATCGAAACCGTCCATATGCCCTTCCCGTGTCTTGTGACCGTGGAACAGGATATTTTCATGCCTCGCCTGCCTTCGCTGAAGGTCGAACGGGAAATCCGGGAAAAGCCCATTCATATTCAGGGCTTGGATACCTTTTTGGATACCGATCCAAGCCATTACGGCCTGTCCGGCAGCCCCACGCAGGTAGAGCGCATTTTCCCGCCGCAGAACGACGTGGAACGCGAAACCTGGACGGAGGGCGATCTGGCGGAAAAACTGCACGATACTCTGCGCAAGTGGAAGTTTATTTAAGGGAGGAACGCACAAATGGCACAGATCGCAATTTTGGAACGCAAGTGCACAGGCTGCGGCCTCTGCGTTGAAAACTGCCCCTTTGGCGCGATTGATATGAAGGAAGGGCATCCTGAGCTGAACGCGGCCTGCAAGGTCTGCGGCATCTGCGTGAAAAACTGCCCGGAAAAGGCCATTCTCAAGTTGGAAACCAAGGTGGAGAGTGTGGATAAGTCCCAGTGGAACGACATTCTCGTGTTCTCCGAGGTCAGCGGCGGACGGCTGCATCCTGTCAGCCTGGAGCTGATCGGCAAGGCAAAGGAACTGGCCGCGCCGCTGGGTTTCAAGGTCAAGACCGTGTTGGTGGGCGACGGCGTCAGTGCTTTCGCCGAGGAACTGCGGCATTACGGTGTCAGCGAAATCGCTGTATACGATGATCCGGCGCTGGGCTATTTCCGGGCCGACGCTTACGCTTCCTGCGTGGAGGACTACATTAAATACGCCAAGCCCAGCGTGGTGCTGGTGGGCGCGACTTCTCTGGGCCGCAGTCTGGCTCCCCGGCTGTCTACCCGGTTCCATACCGGCCTGACCGCCGACTGCACCCAGCTGGAACTGCGGGAAAACACCGATCTGGTGCAGATTCGTCCTGCGTTCGGCGGCAACATCATGGCGCAGATCATCACCACCAATACCCGGCCTCAGTTTGCGACCGTGCGCTATAAGGTGATGAATCAGCCCGCCCGTCAGGAGACGGCGGAAGGCGAGATCATCACCCGCCGAATTCCCAAGGCAGTAGGGGAGTCTAAGGTCACACACGTGAAAACCGTGCCGGTTCCCGCCGGAAAGACCATTTCCGATGCGGAAATTCTGGTGGTTGGCGGCCGCGGCCTGCAGAAGGAAGCCGATCTGGACATGGTGAAAGAACTGGCGGCGCTGCTGGGCGGCGACTGGGCCGTTTCTCGTCCGCTGGTGGAAAAAGGCTGGGCGCCGAATGCCCGTCAGATCGGCCTGTCCGGACGTACCGTGCGGCCTAAACTCATCATTACCTGCGGAGTCAGCGGCGCCATTCAGTTCGCTGCCTGCATGAACCAGAGCGAGCATATCATCGCCATCAATACGGATCCGGAAGCGCCCATTTTCAATGTGGCGCATATCGCCATGGTGGGCGACCTGTACCAGATCGTGCCTCAGATGATCCAGAAGCTGAAGGAGGAAAAAGCATGAAACCGTTCAAAAACTTAGATTCGAGCGATCTTGCTTTCTTTGAATCGGTCATGCCGGGCCGGGTGTTTTCCGGCGAGAGTATTTCCCCGGATTACGACCACGATGAAATGACCATCTACGGCAGCTATCGCCCCGAAGCGGTGCTGCAGGCGTTGAAAACCGAAGAGATCAGCGCCGTGCTGAAATACTGCAATGAGCACAATATCGCCGTCACGCCCCGTGGCTCCGGCACCGGCCTGTGCGGCGGCTGTGTGCCCAAGGACGGTGGAATCGTCCTTTCCACCGAAAAAATGAAAAAGGTGCTGGAAGTGGACGCAAAGAACATGACCGCAACGGTGGAACCGGGCGTGCTTTTGATGGAATTCCCCAAGAGTCTGGAAGGCACGGGCCTGTTCTATCCGCCGGATCCCGGCGAGAAGACCGCTACCATGGGCGGCAACGCCATGACCAATGCGGGCGGCATGCGCGCCGTGCGCTACGGCGTGACCCGGGATTACGTGCTGGGCATGGAAGTGGTGCTGGCCAACGGCGATGTTCTCCATCTGGGCGGCAAAAATGTGAAAACCTCCAGCGGCTACAGCCTGATCGATCTGATGGTGGGCAGCGAGGGTACGCTGGGCTTCCTGACCCGGCTGACCGTCAAGCTGGTGCCGGAACCCAAGACGAACGTTTCCCTGCTGATTCCCTTTGCCGATCTGGACGCCTGTATTGAGGCGGTTCCCGAGGTGCTGCGCTGCGGCTGTGAGCCTACCGCTGTGGAATTCATGGAGCGGGAAGTCATCGCCTGCGCGGAAAATTATCTGGGCAAGCAGTTCCCGGACACCAGCGCCGACGCCTATCTGCTGGTGCGGCTAGATGGGGCCAGCTATGACGCACTGCGGCCTTCCATTGACACGCTGACCGATCTGGCCCTGAAGCTGGGCGCTGTGGATGTGCTGCTGGCGGATACCGATGAGCGCAAGGAAAGCATCTGGAGCGCCCGCGGAGCCTTTTTGGAGGCCATCAAGGGCAGCACGGAAAGCATGGACGAATGCGACGTGGTGGTTCCCCGGGATCGGATCGCCGCTTTTGTCAAAAAGAGCGTGGAAATCGGCAAGGAGATACAGATGCGTATCTGCTCCTTCGGCCACGCGGGCGACGGCAACCTGCACATCTATGTGTGTCAGGACGGCGTAGCGGACGAGCATTGGCATGAAACCGTCGAAAAGGTGATGGAACGCCTGTATTCCGAAGCACGTCTGCTTTCCGGCGAGGTCAGCGGCGAGCACGGCATCGGCCACGCCAAACGCGCCTTTTTGGAAGAAAGCCTTGGCCGCGAACAGGTGGAGCTGATGCGGGGCATCAAGCACGTTTTCGATCCCAACGGCATCCTGAATCCGGGAAAAGTGATTTGATAGAAAACAAGAAACCGGGAAGCACTTGATTCCGTGCTTCCCGGTTTTGTGATGCTCTTGTTCAGAATTCCTTTGCGTGAGCCTGAAAAAAGTCGTAATACGCCCGAACAGCGGGCAGTTCCGTCCAACGGCGGATCGTCACCGGATTCGCATCTAAATCGTACACCTTCGCGCCCCGCATGGCCAGCAGAAAGGGGGAGTGGGTGGCTATGAGAAACTGGCAGTGGAAAAAACGGGCGGAATCCTCGATGAACTGGCACAGCTCCTGCTGCCGCGTAGGAGACAGGCTGTTTTCCGGCTCGTCCAGCAGGTACAGCCCATCCTCTTCGATGCGCTGGGTAAAGTACAGAAAGGCGCTTTCCCCGTTGGAATGTTCGGACAGGTTTTCCATCAGATTTTTGCGCACATAGCGGGACTGGGTGTTACTGCGGGCCATATTTACCGTTTTCAGCCGATCGTAGTCTTCCATGGTGCGGAAATGAAAGTCCGAGTATTTGGCGTCCAGATATTCCTGAAACAGCTCCTCTCGCTTTTCGTCCACCCCGGCGTTGACCGCCCGCAGGTTCAGCATGAAGTCGAATACATCGTCGCTGGTAATGACCCGGCTTCTTTCGGGAATTTCGTTTCGAAGCTCATGGGTACACAGCGCAATATAGTCCTCGAAAAAACTGGAGCGGTTATAGCGGCTGTCCCGGTGCAGCTTCAGCGCTTCCGCCATCACGTTCAGGGCGGTGGTCTTCCCGGAACCGTTGCCGCCGTAGAGGATGGTCACGGGCTCCATTTCCAGTTCAAGCAGTCCCCGGGCGGAAAGCACCTTGAAGGGATAAAAGCTGTTGTAGCACTTGCGCTTGACGGTGAGCAGAAAATCGAATTCCTTTTCATCGTCGGGAAAGGCAAATCGGGACAGATACAGCATGGCGGCTACGCTCCTCAAATGGCGATTCGGTGAAGGCACGGAAATTTCTCCGGGGAGTTTTCTTCGAAAAGATTTTTCCGGAAAGGTTCAGCAAATGATAGCATGTTTGGGGTGAAAGCGCAATGATGAAGAAAAAGGCCTAATCCGTGTTTTTGAAAGCGCCTTTTTGTTTTTTTGCGGGTTTTGCCCGGAACCGTGAAACGTGCCATTGACGCGCTCTGCCCGGAATGCTACAATTCGGAAAGAACTTACACAGGAGGTGGGGGAATATGCCGTTTTCTGTCAATGATCCGTTTCTATTCTGGCTGTCCGGCATCGTGATTGCGGCGGTGCTGGCGGAATCGGTTTTCTTTCTGGTAAAGGCGACCCGGCGTGCCCGGGAGCTGAATCTGCCCAAGGGGACTGTGCGCAAGACGATTCTGTCCAGCGGACTGTTTTCGCTGGCTCCGGCCGTGTCCATCCTGATCGGCGTGCTGACGCTGAACCGTTTTCTGGGCCTGCCTTTTCCGTGGCTGCGGCTGAGCATTCTGGGGGCTGTGACCTACGAACTGCCTGCGGCCACAATCGCCGCTAACGCGGTGGGCGCGGGCGTGACGGAAACCATCACCGACCCTCAGACCTTTGCCGTGATCGCGTGGACCATGACGCTGGGCATTATCGCAGGCATCGTCGTGATCCTTTTCGGCCTGAAAAAGCTGCAGAGGGGAATGAACACCATCAGCGGCAAGGACGAAAAGTGGCGCGGCATTCTGATGGACGCGCTGTTCCTTGGCATGATTTCCGCTTTTCTGGGACTTCTGTTCGCCAATGTGCGGGACGGCGTGCCGGGATTCATTCCCATTGTGGTAGCGCTGGTTTCGGCACTGCTGATGGGCGTATGCGGCCTTCTGATCCGGGTGCTGAAATGGACATGGCTGGAGCAGTACGCCCTGCCCCTTTGCATGCTGGGCGCGATGGCGCTGAGCATTCCCATTACGGCGCTGATGGCTTGAAAGGGAGGAATGGAAAATGGATAAGCAACTGTCTCCCTACGAGGAAAAACAATATGCCTATGGCCGTGTCTGGACGGCGCTTTTGCTGCTTATGATGCTGGCCGTTCCGCTGGCCATCTGCGTGTACTACAATGCCTGGCCGCCGCTGACGGCAGTGCTGAAGGCTCTGCTGGGCGTAGCGCCCATGTACTGGCTGGTGGGCATCATCGAGGTGCTGACCTACGTGCCCATGCTGGGCACCGGCGGAACCTACCTGGGCTTTGTGACGGGCAATCTGACCAATCTGAAGGTGCCCTGCGCTCTGAACGCCATGCAGGCGGCCAAGGTCAAAGCCGGGACGGAAGAGGGCGAGGTCATTTCCACCATCGCCATTGCGTCCAGCTCCATTGTGACGGTCTTGGTGATTGCCATCGGAGTGTTCGGCCTGCGGCTGTTGGAGCCGGTGCTGGAATCCCCGGTGCTGAAGCCCGCCTTTGACAATATTCTGCCGTCTCTGTTCGGCGCGCTTGGCGTGGTGTTCGTATCCAAGAACCCGAAGATCGCAGCGGCTCCCATGCTGTTCATGGTGGTGCTGTTCCTGCTGGTTCCCAGTCTGAGCGGAAGCGTCAGCGTACTGGTTCCCGTGGGCGCGCTCATCGCCATCGGCGCGGCGCGGCTCCTGTATCGGAAAGGCCTGATTGGAACGGAAAAGGAGAAGAAAAACGCATGATGATTTTATGGATTCTTTTGGGACTGCTGGTGCTTTGGCTGGCGGTGATCGTGGTTCGTGCTTTTCAATTCAAGCCCTATCCCATGGAAAAGACGGAGGCGGAAGCCTTCCCCGTCGATGAAAAGCGGGCGCTGGAACGCTTTCAGCAGATGATTCGCCTGCAAACGGTCAGCTACCCGGATGAAAAGCTGGAAGACCCCCAGACGTTTGCGGATTTTCAGCAGCTTCTGACCGAAGTCTATCCAAATGTGACGAGAACCTGCTCCCGGGAGATCCTGGGACGACGGGGCATGCTGTACCACTGGAAGGGCAAGCACAGCGACAAGCCCTCCGTGCTGATGGCTCACTACGATGTGGTGCCGGTGAACGAAAATGAATGGAAGGAGCCGCCCTTCGGCGCGGTGGTGAAGGACGGCGAGCTTTGGGGCCGGGGAACGCTGGATACCAAGGGAACCCTTCACGGCGTGATGGAAGCCGCTGAAATGCTGATCGGGCAGGGCTTTGTGCCGGAAAACGACGTTTATTTCGCCTTTGGCGGCGATGAAGAAATTTTTGGCGGAGACGCGCCCGCCATTGTGGAAGAACTGAAAAAGCGCGGCATTCATCCGGAATTTGTTCTGGACGAGGGCGGTGCGATCGTGGACGGCGTATTCCCCGGCGTCAGCAAGAGCGCGGCGCTGATCGGCACGGCGGAAAAGGGAACCGTCAGTGTGGACATGACCGCGTCCGGCAAGGGCGGCCATGCCAGCGCCCCTGCCAGCCGTCAGGCGTTGGGTATTCTGGGACGGGCGCTGAGCCGCGTTCAGGATCACGCCATGCCCTTTACCCTGACGCCGCCTGCCCGGGAGATGTTCGATATTCTGGGCCGGGAATCCAGCTTCGGCTATAAACTGCTGTTTGCCAATCTGTGGTGCTTTGGGCCGCTGCTGGATCTGGTGTGCCGCAAGTCCGGCGGCGAACTGAACGCGCTGGTGCGCACCACCTGCGCCCTGACCATGGCGCAGGGCTCCAAGGCCTTTAACGTGCTGCCCTCCACTGCCCACGCGGGCATCAACCTGCGGCTCATCAGCGGCGATACCATCGAAAATGCGATTGCGCGTCTGAAGAGCATCGTGGACGATCCGTCCATCGAGGTGAAACTGGTTTCCGGCGGCGAACCCAGCACCGTTTCCAAGACCGGCGACGAGCCCTGGAACCGGCTGAAGAGCGCCATCAGCGCCGCCTATCCCGGTGTGCTGGTCTCTCCCTATCTGATGCTGGCGGGCAGCGACAGCCGTCACTACGGCCCCATCAGCGAGCATGTATACCGCTTCAGCGGCATGCCCATGTCCAAGGAACAGCGCGGTCTGATCCATAACGCCAACGAACGTATTCCCGTGGCTCAGCTGAAGAACACGATTTGCTTCTTTGCGGAAGTGATGAAGCGCTGCTGAGAGCAGTGGCCGAAAAAGGTCGGAGTAGTAAGCCTTTTTTGACTTTCAAAAAACGAACCAGCAAAACGGAGGCGAATTTATGTCATCCCAACTGCGCCGGGACGCGGAAACAATCATCAACGATTCCATCAGGGAGGTTCAGCCGGATAGCGCCGTCATTCGAGCGCTGGAAGAGACTCCGCTGAGCGGAAGAATCCGGCTGGTGGCCGTCGGCAAGGCTGCGTGGCAGATGGCGAAAGCCGCCTCGGAATGGCTGGGCGACCGGCTGGAAAAAGGCATTGTGGTAACGAAATACGGCCATGTTCAGGGCGAGCTTCCCAGAGTGGAATGCTGCGAGGGCGGGCATCCGGTGCCGGACGAGGGCTCTTTTAGCGGCACCCGAAAAGCACTGGAGCTGACCAAAGAGCTGACCGGCGAGGATACCGTGCTGTTTCTTTTGTCCGGGGGAGGCAGCGCACTGTTTGAACTGCCGCTGATCCCGCCGGAAGAGCTGCAGGATCTGACCCGGCAGCTGCTGGCCTGCGGCGCGGATATCGTGGAGATCAATACCCTGCGCAAGCGTCTGTCCGCCGTGAAAGGCGGACGGTTTGCACAGCATTGCGCGCCCGCCCGGGTCTTCTCCATTATTCTTTCCGATATTCTGGGCGATCCGCCGGATATGATTGCTTCGGGCCCGTGCTGCCCGGATTCCTCCACCTGCGGCGAAGCACTGGAAATCGTCCGACGCTATCGGCTTTCTCTGAGCGATGAAGCGCTTCGTCTGCTGAAAGAAGAAACGCCCAAGACGCTTTCCAATGCGCAATGGAAAATTACCGGCAGTGTGCGGGAGCTGTGCGCTGCGGCTGCACGAAGCTGTCAGCGCTTGGGCTATGAGCCGGTTTTTCTGACAGACCAATTATGCTGTCAGGCGCGGGAAGCAGGCAGCATGATGGCATCAATCCTGCGTACCCATGCCGGAGAAGGAAAAAAGAGTGCCTTTCTGGCCGGCGGGGAAACGGTGGTTCGGTTGACGGGCAGCGGCAAGGGCGGACGCAATCAGGAATTGGCGCTGGCTGCCGCTGCCGGGATCGACGGGCTGGAAAACGCGGCGCTGTTCAGCGTCGGAAGCGACGGAACCGACGGCCCTACGGATGCGGCGGGAGGCTTTGCGGATGGCACGACCTGCCGCCGACTGCGGGAACAGGGAATTTCGATTGAACAGGTGCTTCAGGATAACGACGCCTATCATGCGCTTCAGCGCACCGGCGGTTTGATTTTCACCGGCCCTACCGGCACCAATGTGAATGATGTTGCCGTTGGCCTTCTGACGGGCACAGCGGAAAACGCGCAGGACTGACCGGAATGCGATAGACAGAGAAGAATCGTTCTTTTTAAACAGCGACAACGAGTGCTTTGATATACGCAAGCCCGCCTTCCATCCATGCATCCATGCATCCATGGAAGGCGGGCTTGCGTATGAAGAATTAAGAAATTTTTGAACGGAATTTGCGCAGTGCCAGGCGAACGCCATAAAGCATATCGCGGCCCGAAGTGGCGCCGACGGCTTCCAGATGATGGACAGCCTCCGGAAGAGCGGATTCGTCCTGCCACAAGGCATGGATCAGATCCAGCAAGGGCTGGCCAAAGTACGCTTCCTGCGCCAATTGCAGGTATCGAGCGCTTACGTCAGTAGTGACGGCCAAATCGGAAAGCGGCGGAATGGGACAGCCAACGGCCGTATACACGGCAGCCATGCCCACGCAGGCGTCGTCAAAGGATGGCGTCAGGCCGCTGCCGAGCCCGAGAAATTCCTGCCAGCGGCCTTCCAAAAGAGCTGCGTCCGCACGAGTGCGGAGAGCGGACGGGAAACGGTCGAAGCCGCAGGAAAGATCGGCTGTCAGCGCCTCCAACGCGGAAACGCAGGGAAAACCTTCCCGGAGGGAAAGCTTTCCCGTGAATGACTCGTCATTTTGCAGCAGCAGCTCGTTTTGCTCCCAAAAGAGACGCTGCTCTGCCAGACGGACGGGCTGCCCGACTGTAAACGAAACCAGCATTTCTTCCGGCAGACAAATGCTGTCCGGAAGTGCCGGAAGGCCGGGGGAGACCAGCGCCAGCATGCGGGTTTCTCCCGGCCATTCCATTTGAAGGTTGACGACCCGCTGAAAGACGGAATGAACCACGCCTTCACAACGCGCAGGGAAGAAAGGGGTCAGGCGGGACAGACCTTCCGCGCGCACAGCCGTTACCGCTGCACTCGGCCGGAGGCGTTGCCGCCCATCAGGGAGAGCACGTCTTTTTCGGAAACCTGATTGAAGTCATGCTCGATGGTCTGCTTCAGGCAGCTGGCAGCTACGGCAAACTCGATCACGTCCTGCGGCTCCATGCCCTGCATCATGGCGTGGATCAAGCCGCCGCCGAAGCTGTCGCCGCCGCCGACGCGGTCCACCAGCTTAATGAGGTAGTTGCGGCTCAGGTAGCTCTTGCCGCCGGTGTAGAGCATGCCCGCCCAGTTATTCTCGCTGGCGGAAATGGAGCCGCGCAGCGTAATAGCGACAGCCTTGCAGCCGAAACGCTTCGTCAGCTGCTCGGCCACATCCACATAACCTTCTTTGTTCAGCTTGCCGCTCATAATATCGGTTCCGGCGGCCTCGATGCCGAATACGTCCTTGGCATCCTCCTCGTTGGCAATGAGCACGTCCACATAGGGCACCAGCCGCCCCATGACTTCGCACGCTTTTTCCCGGCTCCAAAGCTTGCCGCGGTAGTTCAGGTCGCAGCTGACGGTAATGCCTTTTTCCCGGCACTTTTTCAGAGCATCCAGCACGATTTCAGGCAGCTCGCCGCCCAGCGCGGGAGTGATGCCCGTCCAGTGGAACCAATCCGCGCCGTCCAGAATCGCGTCCCAGTCAAAATCCTCCCGTTTCGCCAGAGCGATGGCAGAACCGGCCCGGTCATAAATCACTTTGCTGCCGCGCTGAGAAGCGCCCTTTTCCACGTAATACAGGCCCAGACGAGCGCCGTCCCGGATCATGTAACGGGTATCCACGCCATAGTGACGCAGGGCGTTCACGGCACACTGGCCCACTTCGTGAGCGGGCACCTTGGTGACAAACGCAGCTTCGTCACCGAAATTTGCCAGCGAAACGGCTACATTGGCCTCGCCGCCCGCGTAGCTTGCTTCAAATTTGTCCGCCTGCACAAAACGGAGATACCCCTCCGGATTCAACCGCAGCATGATTTCGCCAAAGGTTACGGCCTTTTTCATTGTTCTTCAACCGCCTTTCGATATTCTTTTGCCAGATCGGTGATTTTGTCCCATTCACCGGCCTTGATCCAGTTCATATTGACCAGATTGCCGCCCACGCCTACGCCGCAGCAGCCCGCCTTCAAAAAATCAGCGGTGTTTTTCTCGTTTACGCCGCCCACGGCCATCAGCGGAATGTGACTAAGCGGAGCTTTGACCGCCTTGATATAGGACGGCCCCAGATTGCCTGCGGGGAAAACCTTCACCGCGTCCGCACCGGCACAGTAGGCGATTTCGATTTCAGTGGGGGTCAGCGCGCCGGGGAAAGAGCACAGCCCGGCAGCTTTTACCTTGCGGATCAGCTCGGGATTGGTGTTGGGCGTGATAATGTACTTTGCACCGGCTTCGATGGCCATCTGCAGCTGTTCGTCCGTCACCACGGTACCGGCTCCCACCAGCATTTTGCCCTCCATGTATTCGCCGATGGCGCGAATGGCGGCGGCAGTGTCCTTCCAGGTTTCCGGCTTGGCCTGACTGAAGGTGACCTCCATCAGGTCGATACCGCCGGCATACAGCGCGTCTGCCAGCTTCAGCATATATTCCGGCGCAAGCCCGCGGACGATCGCGATGATTTTCCGGTTTTGAACCCATTCCAACGTGGTCATTTTGATTTGCCTCCCTTTGTGGATTTGCCTATTTCATAATAGTGCTTTCGCTCGGTTCAGTCGACGGGAATTTCAGACGGAAAAATCCGTGAAAATCCGTCTTGTGCAACGGGAGAAAAAATGCTATAATATTTGCCCTGTTTAGAGCGTTTCTTGAACGGCGGGGAAAAAGCTTTGTCACACATGTTCCCTGTCGGTGGATAAAGAGGAATCGCGGTCGGAAAGGAAGTCTTTTTATGGAATTGTTCGAACGTTTTGAGGATCTGAGCCGGGTGATTGATCAAATGAACGAACAGGCGGTTCAGGAACGGGACGTTCCCTATGTGCGGCTACACGATTACGTCCATTATTGCGACGTGCAGACTTTTTTTCATGCCTACACCCGCCGTCTGAGGCTTCCGCAGGAGGAAGAAAAAGCGCTGTTTACCTTCTGCTACCGGGATACGCTGGAACGAAAAAGCGAGATCGGGCAGACCGATCTCTACGCATTTACCTATCATTATTTTAAGAACATGACTTATCGAACGGGCAATTTGGATACGCCGGATGATTGCGTGGAAAAGCTGGATCTGGATCTGTTCACGCCCTACAGGCAGGCAAGGGAAAAAGAATGGCGGAGCGAAACATTGAATGATGCGGAACGGGAACTGCTTCGGAAAACTGTTCAAGAGGCGGAAGCCCTCTGCAAGTAAGAGGATTTATTCCGTTCGGTCTGTAAAGGGGTTGCCCGGCCCCAGACTTTCGTGAATCAGGGCTTCGAATTCATGCCGGCCCCGCACACCGGCGTCTGCAAAAATTTTATTCAGCCGGTAGCGCAGCGTACTGCTGCTAATGAACAGCTCTTCGGAAATCTGCTCGTAGCTTTTTTGCTCCATCAGGCGGCAGAGCACGTTCATATCTGTGGCATCCCGCTGATTGATGCAGTTTTCCAGCCCCACCAGCCGCGCGATGGTGGGGTTGTGATAAAAATAGTCCTGTGGGGTCGGAAAGACAGCACCGGCGCCCGCTTGAATATGGGTGCTGCCCGTGCTTTCCCGAATGAGAATTCTGCTGGGAACGGTGATTTTCAGAGCGACGCGCTGCTGGGTGTGCTCGCTTTTCATTAAATAGCGCCAGACGGAAAAAGCCTGCTCGCCCACGCAGAGCATGTCCATGGTCATGCTGGTGATGGAAGGCCGGTGAAAGTTTCCGATGGACATATTGCCGAAGGAAGCGACATACAGCTGTTCGGGAACATGAATGTTATTTTTTCGCAGGTACTCGATAAAATAAACAGCCACCATGTCGTTGGGACAAATAACGGAATCGTACTGATCGGCTACGGAGACAAATTTGGCGAAGCTCTCCATCGGATCGTGCTCCCAGAGCCAGACATCCTTTTCTCGCAGAAATAACCCCCAGGCAGCTACGGCGCTCATGGCGGCATGATAGCGGAAGTTGTCGTTGATGGAATGCTGGCCGAAGCCTACGAGCGCCAGTCTGCGCTTGCCGCAGTTATACAGATAGTTGACCAGCTGCTGGGTTTCGGTTCGTCGGGAAGGCGTGGCGCAGGAAACGTCGTGGCCGAATTGCTCCGAATCCGTTCCGGCCAGCACGGCGAAACGGCCGTTTTCCCGCAGGCGTGCGATGGCCTTCTGAATAAAGGGCATGCTGATGCCCGTCACAATGGAGATTGGGGGAAGCTGAGAAAAATCGATTCCGTCGAAGTGCGTATCCGGGAAAAGCTTGATGCGCATGCCGCATTTTCCCGCCGCGCTGCGGATTCCCTGAATGGTTGTGGCATACTGAGGGGAAGTGAAGGATTTTTCATCGTAAAATACAGGAACAACCTGATCTCGCATCTCCGCCGCACTCCCTTCCAAATCAATAGCGTTAAAAAAGATAAAATATTATACACTGTTTTTGAAAAAAGCGCAAGGTGAAAACTGAGCGTACAATGCCCGTGGAATTCGCGTTGAAACCCGGAAAAGCTTGTACTATACTCTTTTTATCAACCTGAACAGGAAGGTGAAAAGATGGAAAAATTTGTCTGCCTGGCGCCGAACGTGTATCGTCTGGCCGTAACGTTTCCCGGATGCTGGGCCGGCGCCGTGCTGGTTACGGGGGCGGAAAACATTCTGGTCGATACCGGCGGCTGCGCTGAAACAGTGGACAGCGATATTGTTCCCGCCCTTCGGGAACTGGGGCTTGGCATAGAGGACATTCACTGGATGGCGCTGACCCATATCCATGGCGACCACGTGGGCGGCTGCGCCCGTCTGCGGCAGCTAAACCCGAACATCAAGGTAGCCTGCTTTGCAGATTCCCTTGACCGAATGCGGGATCCGCTGACGTATTCGAAGGCGATCCGCGCTGCGTTTCCGGAATACAGCCCTGCGGCTCCGGCTGTGCTGGACGGCATGGAACCCGATCTTTTGCTGAAGGACGGCGACCGTCTGGGCTCGCTGCGCCTTCTGCATACGCCGGGCCATGATACGGACGCCTGCTGCTATCTGGACGAGCGTACCATGACCCTGATTACCGGCGATTCCCTGCAGCTCAACGGCACGGTTTCTCAGGGCTGCGCTCTTCTGATGGACACGGAAGGCTACCAAAAAACGCTGAGCCGTCTGCAGGCGATGCCGATTGAAAATATCGTCTGCGGTCATCCTTACCTGCCGCTGGGAGCGGAGGCCATCGGCCGGGAAGCGGTTCAGGCTTACCTTTCCGCCTGCGTTTCCTGCGCGAGCCACGACGAGGGCTTTGTTCACGGAATGCAGGCCGCAGGCGAGACGGATCCTGCCAAAATCGCTTCCGCGCTGATTCGGGAGGTGGGCGGCAAGGAACCGGCTTACCTGTTCCTGCCTTTGTATACCGTTACTCAATATATGCGCAAAGAGGACAAACAATAAACAAGGAAATTTGCAAAGGAGACAAACCGAAATGAAAAAATCTGTTCTGATCACCGGTTCTTCCCATGGTATCGGCGCTGCCTGTGCCGTCGCGTTCGCCCGCGAGGGTTACGATGTGGGCATCAACTATCTGCATTCTCCGGAAGACGCGCAGAAAGTGGCGGAGCAATGCCGCGAGCTGGGCGCGGACGCTCAAATTTATCAGGCGGACGTATCCCTGCATGAGGACTGCGTGCGGATGATCGACGCCTTTATCGAGCACTTCGGAAAGATCGACGTGCTGGTGAACAATGCGGGCGGCGCGCTGAAAATGCCCAAGGGCGGCTTTGTGGATATGCCCGTTGAATACTGGAACAAGCAGATCGACCTGAATCTGAATTCCGCCATGTACTGCTCGCAGGCCGCTGCCCGGGATATGATCGCCAAGGGAATTCATGGCGCGATTATCAATATTTCTTCCATTCACAGCCTGGTGACTTGGGTCCGCCGCAAGGCGCTGCCTTATTCCGCCGGCAAAGCGGGCCTGAACATGTTTACCAAGTCCATCGGCGTAGAGCTGATCAAATACGGCATCAACGTCAACTGCATTGCGCCCGGCCTGGTGTATACCAAGATCCTGAGCCGCTACTCCGACAAGGACATCGAGGGCTTCAACCGCAAGATCCCTGCGGGACGCGGCGGACAGCCGGAGGAAATCGTTCCCATGGTGCTGTTCTTTGCCGATAAGTCCAAGAGCAGCTTTATTGTGGGCCAGACCATTTACATCGACGGCGGCCAGTCCATCGACGGTGCGATTGACAATATGCTGGATGAGGAATTCTGACATTTCCTGAATCTGACGAACGATTCCATACACCATACAGATGCAATGACAATGCAGAAGTGCAGAAGGAGAAAACAGAAATGAAAAAGTACGAAGAAATGAGAAGCTGCTGGGAGTTTGGCGAAGCGTCCGAGTGCCGCCGGGGCCTGATGCTGGGCATGGGCTACAGCGAAGAAGAACTGAACCGTCCTCTGATCGCCGTGGTAGACTCCTGGAATGAATACAATCCCGGCCATGTGCATCTGAACCAGCTGGCCGAGCGCGTCAAGCAGGGTATCCGCGAAGCGGGCGGTCTGCCGCTGGAAGTGATGACCACCGCCATCTGCGACGGCATGGTGCTGAAGGATCCTAAATACATCGAGGTTCCCTCCCGTAATTCTATCGCCGATCAGGTGGAGCTGACCGTGGATGGCAACTTCTTCGACGGCATGGTGCTTCTGTCCACCTGCGACTCCATCGTGCCCGGCCATCTGATGGGCTGCGCCCGTCTGGACATTCCCGCCATCGTTGTCACCGGCGGTTATATGCCTCTGGGTACCTTCCGCGGCAAGGAAGTGGTTCACATCCGCGCGCAGGACAAGGTGGGCGCAATGGCCGAGGGCAAGATCGATCCCGAACTGTATCACGGCCTGATTCAGCATAGCTGGGGAATCTGCGGCGGATGCACGTCCATGACCACCGCCAATTCCATGTGCATGATGGCTGAGGCTATGGGCATGACGCTGCCCGGCAACTCTTCCATGAGCGCTGTTTCCAGCGAGATCCGCAATCTGGCTTATCACGCCGGCAAGCGGATTATGGAAATGGTACGCGAAGGCGTGACCGCCCGGCAGATCATCACCCCCGAATCCATCCGCAACGCCATCGCCGTGGATATGGCTGTGGCCGGTTCCTCCAACCTGATCCTGCATCTGCCCGCCATCGCGCAGGAAGCCGGTTATGATGAGCCCTGGTGGAGAGTTTTCGACGAAATGAGCAACACCGTGCCGCTGCTGTCCCACCTGATGCCGGGCGGCGAATACTCGGTGAAGGACTTTGATTTGGCCGGCGGCATGCCCGCCCTGATGAAGAACCTGCTGCCCCGCCTGAACGGCGACTGCATGACGGTTAACGGCCACACGGTGCGCGAAAACGTAGAAAACGCCGTGGTGTACGACAGCGACGTCATTCGTTCGCTGGACAATCCTGTGATGCAGGAACCGGGTCTGGGCGTGCTGTACGGCAATCTGGCTCCCGAAGGCTCCATCATTAAAATTGCCGCTGTTCCCAAGCAGCTGATGACCTTCAAGGGCAAGGCCAAGGTGTTTGATTCCCTGCAGGCCGGTCTGGACGCGCTTCGTTCCGGACAGATTCACGAGGGCGACGCCTGCGTGCTTCGCTTCATGGGCCTGAAGGGCCGTTTCGGCACCACCGCCTTCACCTTCCAGGAGGAACTGAAGGGTCAGCCCGCTCTGTACAATTCCTGCGCCATCATTACCGACGGCCGCTTCTCCGGCGGCACCAGCGGCCTGAGCGTGGGCTATGTGAGCCCTGAGGCGGCGCTGGGCAGCCCGCTGGCCATCGTGAAGGACGGCGACGAAATCTCGATTGATATTCCCAATCGTAAGATCGATCTGTGCATTTCCGATGAGGAAATGAAGACCCGTCTGGACGCCTTTGAGTGGGAATTCCCCGGCAAGGATTACCAGCGCTTCCTGCGGCTGTTCTCCAAAAACGTGGGTTCCATGGCTAAAGGCGGCATCTGGGAAGTGTAAGCATGCGTACTACGGATTGTCTGATCCTTGGCGGCGGTCTGGCAGGCTGGATGGCAGCGCGCGAATGCGTGCTGGCCGGTCTGCGGCCGCTGATCGTCCAGGATGGGCAGGGGGCTTCTCCCTGGGTGCACGGGTTTAACGCGCCCGTGCACCCGGAGGATTCTCCGGCCTGCTTTCTGGAAGATACCCTGCAAAGCGGGCAGGGCCTGAGCACGCCGGAATTGGCCTCTGCGCTTTGCGAGGATGCGCTGGATGTTTTTGAACTGCTGCGTTCGTTGAATCTTTCCTTTAACCGGGAGGGCGACGGCTATCAGATGCTTCGTCCGCTGGGCGCCAGTCATCCGCGGGTCGTGTCCATTGGAAATGAGACCGGCGTAGCAGTGCTGAAAACCCTGCGCAAAGAGCTGGAAGGCCGCGTAGATGAATGGAGCGAAACTCGGGCGCTTCGTCTCACCACAAATGGAAAGCAAGTCACCGGGGCGCTGTGCTATCACCGAAAAGATCAGAGCTTTACGCAAGTAGCTGCGAAAACAGTCGTGTTGGCCTGCGGTGGATACTGCGGGATTTTTCCGGTTTCTACCAATAAAAGAGACTCCGGCGGCGACGGCGTGGCTATGGCTTACGAGGCAGGCGCGCGGATGTGCGATATGGAATTTATCCAGTTCGAGCCAAGCGCGGCCCTTTGGCCTGCGGCCCTGATCGGAACCAGTATGATTACCACGCTTTTGTTTGAAGGCGCGGTTTTGCGCAATCGGGAAGGCGAACGCTTCATGCTGCGCTATGGCCCGGAAGGGGAAAAAGTCGGCAAAGACGTGATGGCCCGCCGAATCGCTGAAGAAGTGGCTGCGGGGCATGGCACGAAGCATGGAGGCGTTTACTTTGACGCGACGGCCGTGGGCCGCGAACGTCTGGAAAGCGGCTATGCCATGTACGTGGAGCGTTATCGGGCTGTGGGGATCGATCTGGCCAGCGAGTGGATTGAGCTGGGCCCCGCTCCTCATACGTCGCTGGGCGGCGTGCAAATGGATGAAAACGGGCGTACCAGTCTGGAAGGTCTTTATGCCTGCGGCGAGGTAACGGGCGGCCTGCACGGAGCCAATCGCATCGGCGGGAACGCGGGACTGGAAACGCTGGTTTTCGGCCGCCGGGCCGGAAGAAGCGCCGCCGCCTATGCCCAGCGCTTGGAAAGCGCCGAAAATGCGGAAGAAAAAAATATTTTGCCCGTGTTCGGTGGCGAAGGCTGCGGGGAATTCCTTTCGGAGGCCCGGCAGAAAATGCAGCAGGCGCTTCAATTCGGCGCAGGAGCCGTTCGAAATGGCGAAAATCTGGCGCGTTCGGAAGAGACGCTGCGCTGCCTGCTTCAGCAAATCGACCGTTTGCATGGGAAAAACGGTTCCGAAGAGTTTGAACGCCTGCGGCTTCGGAACGATTTGACCGCCGCGCTGATGACGGTAATTTCCGCACGTGCTCGTCTGGATACGCTGGGCTGCCACACCCGGAGCGATTGGCCGGAACCGCCGGAGGAAGCCTATCGGGTGATCATTCAGAAAAACGGCGCGGGCCGGATGGAATGCAGAAAGGAAGAAGTATGAAGAAAGTATCTGTTTTTCCAAACCGCTATATGGACTCCGTTACCCTGATGGGCGTAGCGTTCCAGCTGGCGGATATGGATGGAGTAAACGGCGCGGAATGCGGCATGGGAACCGCTCAGAATGTGGCTCTGCTGAAGGAAGAGGGCTATGAGGTGGCCGAGAGCGTGTCGAAGAACGACCTGCTGCTGGCCATCGACGCGGAGTCGGAGGAGCGTCTTGATCAGGTTTATCAGGCGGGTGTCGAACTGCTTTCCGGCAACGGCGGCAATAAACAGAAAAAGGTTTATCGCGATGTGAACGAACTTCCTGAAGGAAAATTCGACGTGCTGCAGATTTCCCTGCCCGGTCAGTATGCCATCAAGGAAGCCAAAAAGGCCATCGACAAGGGCATGGATGTGTTTATGTTCACGGCGGACGTGTCGCTGGAAGAAGAACGGGAGCTGAAGGAATACGCACGGGATCACGGCTGCCTGATGATGGGGCCCGACGCGGGCGTTGGCCTGTTGGGCGGCGTAGCCATGGCGGCGGGCAGCATTGTGCGTTTTGGCCCCGTGGGCGTGATTGGCGCGTCTGGTTCCGGATCTCAGGAAGTAGCCTGCCTGATTGAAGCCATGGGCAGCGGCGTAACCTGCGTACTGGGAACCGGCGGCCGCGATTTGAAAAAGACGGTGGGCGGCGTTTCCATGAAGGCGGACATGAAGCGGCTGGATCAGGACGAGGATACGAAGCTGATCTGTCTGGTATCCATGCTGGCTGACCGTGAAATCATGGAAGAGGTGCTTTGCGAGGCCGATCAGCTGCACAAGCCCGTGGTGGCAGTGTTCCTTGGCGCGGATGAAGCTCTGTACAGCGGCCATCGCGCGACAGGCACTTACAATCTGCAGGAGGCGGCCAAAGCCTGCGTGCGTCTTGTAACCGGCAAAGAGCCTGTTATCGGCTGGACGGACGAACAGGCGGATGCGCTGGCGAAAAAGCTGGCGGATCGGTTTACCGGCGAAAAGAAGTATTTCCGTGGCCTGTACACCGGCGGCACCTTTGCGGAAGAAGCGCTGATGACCTTCCGGGCGCAAGCGCCGGAAATCGAGATGCACACCAACCGGGACAACACCAAATACGCGAAACGCCTGAAAACCCACAAGCAGAGCGAAATGCATACCCTGCTGGATATGGGCGACTTGGATTTTACCGCCGAAGCGCCTCATACGGTTTTCGATCCGACCCAGCGGCTGAATCGCTTCCGGCAGGAGCTGGACGACCCGCAGGTGGGGCTGATTGCCATGGATATTATTCTGGGACCCGGCGTTGCTCCCGATCCCGTTTCCTGCTATCTGCCGCTGATGCAGCAGCGGGCGGACGTGACCTATGTCTGCGCTGTGTGCGGCGGCGAGGGCGATCCTCAGAACAAGGCGGAGATTCGCCGGAAACTGGAAGCAGCGGGCGCAATCGTGGCGGACAGCAATTACGAAAGCGCGCGCCTGTGCGCGAAAATCTGCCGGGCATTGGAGGGCTGAGTTATGGAAGGAATCTATAAAGAAAAACCGGCGGTGGCCAACTTGGGCATCCGTCTGTTCTATGACGCGCTGGAAGCGCAGGACTGCGAATGCACGCAGATTGAATGGATGCCGCCCTACAAGCAGACGGAAGAAATCGACGAGCTGCTGGACGAATTCCTGTAAGCGGTTCGCCGGAACGAACTATTCAAGCGCTGAAACGTTAAGGAGGAAAAACCATGGACGTGAAGCAGAAAATTGCGCAGGCCAACCAACAGGCTGCCGCCTGCCTGACGGATAACGATCCCGTATGGGTGGATGTAAGACCCGCCGGAGAGTGTGTGGAGGGTCTGGAGGATCACATGATCCTGCATTCCGGCCCGCCCATTGACTACGACGATATGGTCATGCTGCACAAGCGGGGCATGGTCAGCGCCATGCTGTTTGAAGGCTGGGCCAAAAACGAAAAGGAAGCCATTGAGATCATCAAGTCCGGCGAGATCAAAATCGATTCCGCGCTGAACCATAACACGGTGGGCGCAGGCACCGGCATTATCACCAAATCCGTGGCGATGATCGTCACCGAAGACCGCCGCAACCATACCACGGCGGCAACCTTCCCGGCGGAAGGCCCGTTCCAGGGCGGCTTCTGCGGTTGGGGCCTTTACAGCCCTGAAATTGCGGAGAACCTGCGCTGCATGCGGGAAGAGCTGTTCCCGCCGCTGCGGGAAATGCTGGCGAAAAATGGCGGCATTCCCACCAAGCCGATTTTGGCGGAAGCCATGCAGATGGGCGATGAAAACCATACCCGTCAGACGGCCGCAGACCTTCTGTTTGACAAAATCGTGCTGCCGCAGCTCTTTGCGCTGGATCTGCCCAAGGAGCAGATTATGCGCACTGTGAAATACATCGTAGAAACGCCCCGCTTCTTCCATTGCTATGGTCAGGGAGCCAGCCGCGCCGCTGCCATCGCCGCGGACGGCATTGAATACTCCACCATGGTGACGGCGCTTGCCGGAAACGGCGTGGAATTCGGCATCAAGGTCGCCGGTCTGCCCGGACAGTGGTTCACCGCCAAAGCGCCCATGATGGAGGGCCGTTATACCTCCACGAAATATACCATCAAGGATCAGCTGCCCTGGCTGGGCGATAGCTGCGTGGTGGAATGCGCCGGTATGGGCGGTCTGGCCGCTGCTGCCAGCCCCATTGTGTGCAATCTGCGCGGCATGAGCCTTCAGGATTCCATCGGTCAGACCCGGCAGATGGAGCAGATCTGCATTACCCATAACCCGAACTATATCATTCCGAATCTGGACTTCGGCTGTCTGCCCTCCGGCATCGACATCCGTCTGGTGCTGAAAACGGGCGTCTGCCCCGCGATTCACGGCGGTATGTTCAATTACGAGGGCGGTTTGATCGGCGCGGGCATGGCCCGTGTGCCCATGGAGTGCTTCCAGAAGGCCATGAAGGCGTTTGCCGCCAAGTATCGGGAACAGTAATTCAGAAGAAAAAGCCGCAGAAGGAAACTTCTCTGCGCAGGCAAAAGGCGGCGTTCCGTGCGCCGCAGAAATGCCCGCGCAGAGGAGAAATCCCTCTGCGTTTTTTTCAATCTTTTTTCAAAAAAACGTCTGATTGGCTCCCAAAACTTTTTTTGATTTGCGAAAGGAACAGAAGCAATGAAACGTATTTTAGTCCTGAATCTGGGTTCTACCAGCTTTAAGTTCAAACTGTATGAAATGGGGGAGAAGGAGAATCTGCTGGCCACCGGCGGTGTGGAGAACATCGGCACAGAGGGAAGCTATAAGATCAAGGCGGACGGCAAAGAGAAAAAGGACGGCTGCTTCTGTCGTACCCATGCGGACGCGCTGGAGCTGTGCATGGACGTCCTGAACCAACTGGCAGTTCCCGTAAATATGGAAACGCTGGACGCAGTGGGCTACAAGGCGGTACACGGCGGCTCGGTGTCCGGCTCCCGGCTGATCGATGAAGCGCTGCTGGCGGAAATGGAAAAGATGGTGCCCTTGGCCCCGGCACATAACCCGGTCTATCTGGCCATGATGAAAAGCGTTCGGGCCAAATATCCCAAGCTGACTCAAATCGCCTGCTTTGAGACGGCCTTCCATCAAACCATGCCGCTGGAACGGGCTGTGTACGGCATTCCCTATGAATGGGTGGAGCAGTACGGCATTCGCCGGTACGGTTTTCATGGCTCCAGCCATAGTTATATCGCATGGAAAATGAGTCAGGAATCGCCGCAGGCCCGGCGAGTGATCAGCGTTCATCTGGGAGGCTCCAGCTCGCTGTGCGCCATTCGGGACGGAAAGAGCATTGCGTCGTCCATGGGAGCAACCCCCCAAAGCGGCATTTTCCATAATAACCGGGTAGGGGATCTGGACGTGTTCTGCCTGCCTGTGCTGGCGGAGAAACTGGGCGGGCTGGAAAAGGCGCTGAAGGCTCTGTCCAGTCAGGGCGGTTTCCTGGGCCTCAGCGGTATCAGCAACGATATGCGCGACGTAGATCGGGCGGCGAAAGAGGGCGACCGCCGGGCAGAACTGGCTATCGCCGCCTTTGCGGATGAAATCGTCGGCTATATCGGCATGTTCACCGCCTACCTGGGCGGAACGGACGCGATTGTATTCACCGGTGGAATCGGCCTGAACGACGCAGCCTTCCGTCAGAGAGTGGCGGATAAGCTGGGCTTCCTGCAGGTCAAATTGGACGCGGAACGAAATGTCCGTGGTTATGAGGGAAAAATCAGCGCAGCGGACAGCGGCGCGGAGGTCTGGGCTTGGGAAACCAATGAGGAATTGATGGTTGCCCGCGGATGTGTGAAGGTTTTGGGACGCTGAATTGTCTGAAAAATACATATGTAATCCGTAATATATAATCATATCGCTTTTTACACATTCTTGTCAATACGAAAATTCGCGGTCAAAATCTGCGAAAGTTGGCTTTGCGTTTTGGCTAAAAAAATGCCACAATGATGGTGCGAGGTGCTTAATGCATGGACGGAATTGAGATTATAAAATACAGCGGCGAGGGTTTTCGCGCCGTAATGGAATTTGAACGCTGGAAAGTCGGAATTTTCAATAGCGCTCCCCGCTGGCAGGCGGATCAGATTACCTACGTGCAGAAGCACAACAAGAGCGACGAGGCGTTCGTCCTGCTGAAAGGCCATTGCACCCTGTATATCAGCACAGAGGAAACACCCACCCGGCTGACCGCCTTTCCCATGGAGCCGGAGTTGGTCTACAATATCCGAAAGGGCGTGTGGCATACCCACGTTCTGGAGGATGACACGACGGTCGTAGTCGTGGAAAACAGCGATACCGTGCCTGAAAACTCTCCCAAATTGCCTTTGCCGCATCCTCTGTGCGAGGCGTTGACAGGAATACCGAACCCCTGAATAATAGTAAGAGCGTACCAAAGAGGAGGCATCCCCATGGATCAGAAATGGCTGGCTGACCGGATGACGGTGCGGCTGAACCGAAAAGACGGCGGCAGCGAAACCGCAGCATTGGAGTGGGCGTTGGAAAATGGAACGATTTATGCGCAGGTGCCCGCCCGGGCCGATTGGAGCGGCATCGCATCCGTGGATTTTGCTCCGGAACTCGCCTGCGCCGCAGCAGGAGACGATGGGTATTATGTGGTTCCCCATGACCAGCAAACGGCGGGAGATACCTATCTGTGCTATTACCGCGAAAGGGAAGACTGCGAGGCGGTCAACCGCGGCATGGTGATGCCCATGTACGGCGTCATCGGAAAGCGCTTCTCCTGCATGGCCGTTGTAACCGGCATGACCTATGATTACGAGCTGGTGGTTGGCGTCCGGAACGGCAGCTATTATCTGTTCCCCCGGGTGCAGCTGGACGGTCGCGCCCCCTACGAGACCATTCGGGTGGAGTTCCGTCTGCTGGAGGGGGAAAAGCCGGATTACAACGATGTAGCGCATGCCTATCAGGACTGGCAGCGGGTTCATGCCGGCATGATTTCGCTGCGGGAGCGCAAGCACAGCCGTCCGAAACTGGATTACGGCATTCGCTCGGTTTACTTGCGCATCCGTCATGGTTGGAAGCCCGTTCCGCCCAAGGTATTGGAGCAGACGGACGAAAACGAGCCTGAAATGCATGTGGCCTCGACCTTTGCGGATGTGGAAGCCCTGATGAAGGAATTCCACGCGCAGGGCGTTCGGTATGCGGAGTTCTGCTTAGTGGGCTGGAATTATCGCGGACACGACGGGCGCTGGCCTCAGATTTTCCCCGTGGAGCCGGAGCTGGGCGGCGAAGAAGGCCTTCGTTCCCTGATTGAAACGGCGAAGAAGCTGGATTATTCGATTGTGTGCCACACCAATTCCACCGATACCTACAGCGTGGCCGACTGCTGGGATCCTGAGGACGTCGTACATCTGCGGGACGGCAGCCTGTCCGTCAACGACTGCGGATGGAGCGGCGGACGGATGTATCATCTCTGCGCGGAGCCTGCCCTGCGTCAGGCGCAGGAACTTCTGCCTCAGGTGGCGAAGCTTGGCTTTACGGGGCTGCACTATATCGATGTTATTTCCACCATTCCGCCCCGCGCCTGCTATTCGGACAAGCATCCCATGACGGCCCGTCAGACGGCTGAAACCTGGCGGGAAATCATGCGGCTGAGCCGGAGCCTGTTCGGCGGCTTCAGCTCGGAGGGCGGTTACGACTTTGCCGTGCCGGAGCTGGACTTCGGTCTGTATGTTTCCTTTGGCCTCAAGCCCTGCCCGCTGGCGGATGAATGCGTGCCGCTGTGGCAGCTGGTCTATCACGGGTATGTGCTGAGCAATCCCTACACCACCACGGTTAACCCCAGCGCCTCCGACCTGCTCAAGGTGGTTGAGTATGGAGGACGCCCCACCTTCTATTATGATTCGCGTTTCGTTACGCAGGACGAGACGCATAAAAACTGGATGGGAGAGGAGGATTTTCACTGCGCCACGGAAGCGGACCGCCGGGAAAGCACCGCTTACATTGCCCGCGTCGCCAAGCTCAACGAGTTGCTGTGGCCGCTGCAGGAGGAGACAATGCTCCGGCACGAGCGGCTGGACGCGGAGCGCGTAAGAGTGACTTATTCGGACGGCACGCAGATCGAAGTGGATTACGGCAGGGGAGAAGCGTACCTGAACGGACGTCAGATTCTGCCGCTTGCCTGAACCCCGGCGCATGAAGATTTGGCAATTCCATCCGGAAAGCGTACTGCTGTTTCGGACGCGACCCTCATAAGACACCCCGGAAAACCAATGTCCCAACAAAGAAAGGAGCAACCAAAATGAAAAAGGTACTTGCGTTTGTTCTCGCTCTGGCTATGATGCTGACGATGGCCGTCACCGTCGCTTCCGCTGAGGACGTCACCCTGACCATGTGGATCTGGGACGATGCTCAGGCTCCCGCCATGCAGGCCATGATCGATGGTTTCACTGCCCAGAACCCCGGTATCAAGGTGGAATTGACCTCCGTTGCCGGCGTGACCGATTACAACACCAAGATGCAGGCCGTGTTCGGCTCCGCCGACGCTCCCAGCGTGTTCTGGATGAATTTCAACCTGTCCAAGGAATACGTGCCCATGGGCTTTGTGCAGGATCTGACCGAAGCGGTCACGACCTACGGCATTGACATGAGCAAGCTGAACGCCGGTATCACCGACGCTTACACCGTGGACGGCAAGCTCTACGCCATCCCGAAGGACACCGACTCCTACGCCGTGTACTACAACAAGGCTCTGTTCGACGCCGCTGGCGTGGCCTATCCCAACGACGACTGGACCATTGATGACTTCGTGGAGACCGCTAAGGCTCTGACCACCGATAAGACTGTGGGCTGGTCCAATACCACCTCCGACCGCGTGTACTACAACTTCATGGTCAGCAACGGCGGCAAGATCTACAGCGACGACGGCACCGAAGCGCTGGTCAACAGCCCCGAGTGCGTGGAAGTTGTGCAGAAGCTGATGGATCTGTTCAACGGCGGTTATGCCTACAACGGCAGTCAGCTGGCGGAAGTCAATGCCAGCGCCGCTTTCACCTCCGGCCTTGCCGCTATGGATATCGACGGTTCCTGGATGATCTCTCAGTTTGCGGACGCTCTGGGCGACAACCTGGGCATCTGCCAGCTGCCTTCCGGCCCTGCGGGTAAGGGCAGCGCCGGTCACGGCATCGGCTACGCCACCACCACCAGCAATCCCCACATGGAAGAAACCCTGAAGTTCCTGGCTTACCTGGCCACCGATGAAGCTCAGGAAATGCAGGCCAACGTGGTTATCCCCGCTGCCAACGCTGCGGCTGCCAAGTGGGAAGAAGTTTATCCCAATGTGAACGTGAACGCTTTCGTGCAGGCTCTGGGCTATTCCTTCCCCGTGCCGCTGGCTGCCACGAATGCTACCGTGACCCGCTCCACCTTCCAGGAGTATCTGGGCAACATGCTGCAGGGTCAGTATGCTACCGCTCAGGAAGCTCTGGACGCTGCGAAGGAAGCAATGGACTTTGCCATCGAGGAATAATCTCATTTTTCCCCGAGCGACAGCCCGGCAGGAAGGCGCTTCGGCGCCTTCCTGCCCAGTCTTTTGCAACGGCGTGAACAACAGATGCATGCTTTGAAGGAGAAAAGAACGATGAGTGAGAAGAAAATTGCCGGGGGAACGGCGCAGGGCACACTGCCGCGAAGCGCGAAACGCTCCGCCTGGAACCGCGGCGAGGTTGTGACGGCGTATCTGTTTCTGCTGCCGCTGCTGGTGGGCATCGCCTTGTTTTTTATCGTGCCCATCGCCCAGACGATCGGTTATTCCTTTACCAAGTGGAAAGGCGTAGGCATTCCGGAGTTCATTGGCCTGCGCAACTATGTAAAGCTCTTTACCCGTGACAGCAAATTCTCCATGGAACTGAAAAACAGCCTTGTGTTTGTTCTCGGCTCCATTCCCGCTACGCTGGCGGTTTCCGTGATCATCGCCGCCATGATGAACGGCAAGGTGAAGGGACAGTCCTTTTACCGCACGGTTTATTTCCTGCCGAACGTGACCATGGTCGCCGTCGTCGTGATGATCTGGCGCTGGCTGCTCAGCACCCAGTACGGTGTGGTGGATACGGTGCTGGATAAGCTCTTTGGCATTCGTCCCGCCTGGCTGTCGGATACGAGCCTGACCATGCTCAGTATGTGCATTATTTCCATATGGTCCGGCGCCGGTTACTGCATCGTGATTCTGCTGGCGGGCCTGCAGAACATCAGCGATACCTACTATGAAGCGGCCCGTATCGACGGCGCGAATGGCGTACAGCAATTCTTCAAAATTACCATTCCGCTGCTGACCCCGACGTTGTTTTTCCTGCTGGTGACCCGCGTGATCGCCGGTTTCAACCAGTTTGATCTCGTATACATGCTCGCGGACGGCCCCGGCCCTATTCAGAACAGCCTGCGGACGCTGGTATTCGGCATTTACCAGTCCGGCTTCCAGGAATTCGCCATGGGCTATGCCTGCGCCAAAGCTGTGATCCTGTTCCTGATCATCATGGTCGTTACTTTCCTACAGACCATGGGCGAGAAGCACTGGGTGCATTATTAAGCGGGAGGTGATAGAGCATGAACATGAAAACCCGTACCATTCTTTCCAAGGCGTTGATTCATTTTTTCCTGCTGCTGGGTGTGTTTGTGACCCTGTTTCCCTTCCTGTGGATGATTCTGACGTCGTTCAAGACCGACGTGGAATGCGTGCAGGTGCCGCCCACCTTTCTGCCGCAGAACTGGACGTTTGCCGGTTATGAGCGCGTGTGGTCCCGGAACATTCTGGTGGCCTATAAGAACACGATCATTGTGGCGGTGAGCATTGTCTTCTTCCAGCTGCTGACGGCTTCCATGGCAGCCTATTCGCTGGCCCGTCTGAATTTCCCCGGCAAGAAGCTGATTTTCGGCTTGATTCTGTGCATGATGATGGTGCCGCAGAATATGACGCTGATTCCGAAGTACAAAATCGTCAGTGCCCTTGGCTTCAACGACAGTCTGCTGGGCGTGGTGATTCCCAACTTTATCAGTATCTCCGTCACGTTCTTCATTCGGCAGAATTTCATGAGCTTCCCGGGAGAATTGGAAGACGCGGCCAAGATCGACGGCTGCTCCCGGCTGAAGATTTTCACCCGGATGCTGATCCCGCTGTCCGGTTCCATCCTGACCGCTATGGGCGTGATGGTGCTTCTGTGGGCGTGGAACGACCTGCTGTGGCCTACGATCATCATCACTAGCGAAAAGTACCGCGTGCTGTCCATGTTTATTGCCCTGTGCAAGGGACAGTACATCACCGACTACGGCTTTCTGATGGCGGCCAGCGTACTGGCGATTCTGCCTATGGTTGTCATCTACGCCATCTGCCAGAAGTCCTTTGTCCGTTCCATCGCAATGACCGGTATCAAAGGCTGATTCGCTTTTCCTTTCACCGACAAGAACGAAAAAAGAATCAGAAAGACCATTGCAAGAAGAGCAGCCCTGCCGGAAAAACGGCAGGGCTGTTTTGCATGAAAATTGGAGCAGACTTCCATGGTTTGGAACTAAATGGCCTTTCGCTCAGGCCAATCGTCCCGCTTCTCTGTATTGACCCGGCGAAAGCCGGTAGACCTTCTTAAAATATTCCGCCAGATAGGAGGAAGAAGAAAAGCCGCATTCCGCCGCGATTTCCGCAATGCTCAGCGGTGAGGAGATCAATAACCGGGCGCATTTTTTCAAGCGAAGGGAAAGCACGTACTGATGAATGCTGACGCCCATCTGCTCCCGGAAGCAGCGGCCCAGATAATAGGCGTGATAATTGAAACGTTCCGAAAGCATTTTGCCGGTGAGAGGCTCACAGTAGTGGGCGTTGAGGTAGGCGGCCAGACTGCGCACCGGCTCCTGCAGTTCTGTCAACGGGCCTTCCTTCAGCCGGAGAAGCTGCACAACGATGGCTTTGAGCAGGGCGGAGCACAGCGCCTGACGGTAGGGACTGCGGCCCTCGTGCTCCGCCAGCAGCCGCGCCAGCGGGGCCTCCAGACTCTGCGCCTGGGATACGGAAACGGGCCTGTCCAGCGGTGGGGGAAAAGACAGGCAGGACGGCTGTTGCTCTCGAAAGGCTTCTGCGGGGCCGGGCGTCTGCGGAGGAAGGGCTGTACGGGTGCAGTCCGGGTCGAAATTCAGCACAAACATTTCCGCAGGGGTTTCTTCATCAAAAAAGAACTGATAGGGGAGACCGCCGGGGAAAAAGACCCCGTCTCCCGCCTTCAGAATCAGTGTTTGGTTTTCCAATAAAAGCCGGGCTTCGCCTTCCAGCAGATAGAACAGGCGGGCGTCACAGGCGCAAATCGGCGTTTTGTAGGAATACCGACAGATTCGACGATCTATAAAGCGCAGAAAGGGGTTGAGATTCACAAGCTCCATGACGTCCTCCGAGGTTTGTTTTATGATAATTCGCATTGGAATTTCGGATTGATTGTACCATGCCTCCCGGCTATAATCAAGGCAAAAGGAGGGATTCCCCATGGCAAAGAAACTGACGGTAGCCGTCATCGGATGTGGCGATTTTGCGAAAAATTTTGTTCCCCTGTTCAAAGAACATCCCTATGTGGAGAAGGTTTATGTCTGCGATCTGATTCGCTCCAGAGCGGAAGACTATTCCAAGCGCTTTCAGGTGGAAATCATCGATACTTTTGAAGACGCGCTGAAAAATCCGGAGATCAACTGCATCGCTAACTTTACCCAGCGGCACCTGCACGGCCCTATCGTGAAGTCGGCCCTGCTGGCAGGCAAGCATGTGTATTCCGCCGTGCCCATGGCCAGCACCGTGGAAGAATGTCAGGAAATCGTCGAGCTGGTCAAAAAGACGGGCCTCACCTATATGATGGGGGAAACCTGCATTTATTTCCCCTGCTCCATGTTCTGCCGGGAGCGTTATCAAAGTGGAAGCTTCGGTCGGTTTGTGTATGGCGAATCCCAGTACTATCACGATATTTCTCATTTCCCGGCTACGTTTTTGGAGGATAAGACCAGCGCGGGCGTTCCGCCTTTCTTCTATCCCACCCATTCCACCGCCATGCTGCTGCATGCCGTGGACAGCTATGTGACCAAGGTGACTGCCATGGGGTATGTGGATCAGGAGCATGACGGCATTTACGAAAAAGGAATCAATCAGTGGGATAATGTGATTTCCAATGGCTATTCGCTGATGCAGCTGAAAAACGGCGGCGTAGGACGAATCAACGAATGCCGCCGGATTGGCCACAAGGCGCCTTCTTCCTGCATTTCCGGGTTTTACGGCACCAAGGCCGGCTATCAGTTCAGCAACGCCCAGCATTTGGTGACGAAAATGCTGCCGGACGGCGTAGAGCTGGAAGAAGTCAGCGATTATGTGAACCCGGAAGAAATGACGAAGCACCGCGGCGAGCCTGACTTCAAAAATCGGGTGGCGAATCACGGCTGGCAGTGGGATGATTTCGCGCCGGTACAGGCGAAGGAACGGGCCCGTTTGCCGGAAAGCTATAAAAATCTGCCCAACGGCCATATGGCGTCCCATCAGATGCTGATCGACGACTTCTGCACGGCTACTTATTTCGGCAAGCTGCCCACCGTGCATGCATGGCTGGCGGCCCGTTTCACCATTCCCGGCCTGGTGGCACACCAGTCTATCCTGCGGGATAGCGAAACTTTGAATGTACCGGACTGCGGTATGCCGGAAATGGCGGATTGATCAGACGAAATTTGAATAAGCTCCAAGGCGGGGCAGTCGTTCCAAAGCGGCTGTCCCGCTTTTTTGATACAAATGTTACAAAATGAAGACAAAGACGTTTGCTCCCAAAATAAAGAAAAACGGACTGGCAAGAAAAGAATGCGCAAAATAAAGGGCGTGATCTTAAATATTACAAATTTATTTCAAAATAAAGTTAAAAATGTAATAAAAGATTTTTACAAAGCAACGACTTTTTTTCAAAAATATGTTATCATTGTAACGCAAAACAATCGCCGCGCGGGGTTTGTTCTTTTCCCTGCGGGAAATCCGGTTTGCGAAAGGAGAGGCTTCGGATGAAAAAGACGCTTGCGTTCCTGTGCATTGTCGTGATTATTGCGACGACGCTGCTGCCGCTGATCGCGCTGGCGGATACACGCTATGTGTATACGAAAGACGGAAAGACCCTGAATCTGCGGAGTACGCCCAAAAGCAATACCGGCAATAAGATCGGCAATATTCCTTACGGCACGAAGATCATCGTTCGGAAATATCTGGATGATGGCTGGGCTTACGTGAAGTACGGAAAGCGCTTCGGCTACGTGATGAGCAAGTATCTTTGGGAAGTGAAACCGCTGCCCAAGAAGGTTCGGACCACCAAGCGGTAATCCGGCTGAAAGCATCCGGCAGGAAGCTCGCCGCAAAAACCCGGCTGACCAATCGGTCAGTCGGGTTTTTGGCATATTCACGGAACCATCACAGCCGGGTAAAATGGGGAATATCCGCCAGGGTCACGGGCAGCGTAACCGCACGGCCTCCCTCCCATACCTGACCCTTCCAGTCCTGCCAACGGCCTCGGGGCAGGAAGACGTTCTTTTCCTTCGCTCCCTGTTCCAGAACGGGCGCCGCCAGCAGATCGTCGCCCAGCATGAACTGGGTATCCACGCCTTCCAACCCTTCACCGGGGAAAGCATAGGCCATATGGCGGGTGATGGGTTCGCCGGTCTTGGCGGCGTGCTGAGCCAGCGCGTAGCACTTTTCGCCCAGCGATGCATGGAGCTTCATCGCTTCCACCACCAGCGCGGCGTTTTCTTCCGTCAGCACCCGCCACGGAGAGACGGACATCTGCATCATCCCCATGAAGGCGTTGGCCTGCGCCCAGCGGACGAAGAGCTCCTCGTCCATTTTCTGACCCTTATCAAAGCAGCCGATCATGCCGCCGCCCACCATGTCCGGGCAGCAATAGGCATAGCCCAGCAGCCCCTGCAGCAGGGTGTGGGGGATGAGCGTATTCAGGCCGAAATGATCCCAGCTGTGATACTTGTCGTGAAGACGGGCAGCGATGGGCTGACCGCCGAATTTCCACGCGGCCCGGAATTCGTTGAGGGAATACTGCGCGCCGATCTCATTAAAAGCGGCGGTTTGCTCCCGGGCCAGCATGGGCACGTGGGACTGGTCGTCGTCCTGATAGAAATACACGTCTCCCGCATCAAACTTGAAGCCGTCCACGCCATAGCATTCCATCAGGCGGCGCAGCTCTCCGTGATACCAGCGGGAAGCCTCGGGATGCGTCAGATCCAGCACTGCGGTGAAGCCCGTCCACCATTCCCGGATGGCGATTTTGCCGTCCTTATCCCGGAGCAGATAGCCCTTGTCCCGCAGCGGATAATAATGAGGGCCCGCACAGGCCACGTTGGGCGTGACCCAGAGCATGACGGCAAAGCCCATCTGATGGAGGTCATAGATCAGCCGGGCGGGATCGGGAATTTTGGTCTTATTGAACTCAAAAACGCCGTAATCCTGCTGCCAGCCCTCGTCGATCATCAGGATACCGGCGGGAAGGCCATGCTCCAGAATGCCTCTGGCATAGCGGAGAATATTGTCCGTGGTCTGATCGGTGCCCAGCTCGATCCACGTGTTGTACTGGGGCTGGGTGAAGAAACGCTGATCCGGCAGCGTCCCGGTGAAGGGAAAATGGGCGGCGCAGGCGGCCAGATAGGCTCCCTTCAGGTTGTCGTGACCCTCGCTGAGGACGGCTTCGCCCGCTCCTTCGCAGGTCATGACGCCGTTTTCCGCCCGCAGGGTATAGGGCCGCTCGCTCCAGAGATAGCGTCCTTTGGAAGAAACGTACAGGGGCGCAAACTGATCGTTTTCCCGTCCATGGAAGGGATCCATCAGCACACGGCTCTTTTCGTTCAGGGGCATCAGGTGCCCCTGATTGACGCATCCGCCCCACCAGCATTCGCCGGGCAGCATAGGGAAGGTTTGGGTCATGGAAGATCCTCCTTTGTGAAAAAAGTGCGATTGCATTCGTCAAGGGGAAGCCTATCATGAACCGAAAAAACTGTCAATGTACAAAACGGAGAAAAAGCATTGATGCGTTTTGAAGCATTGAATAAGCTATATAAACAAAAAGCTTGGATGAAATCCAAAATAAACGGAAGCCCCGACTTTCCTCCGAACGGAGAAAAGACAGGAACTTCCGTTTGCCTGATAAACAGCGTTTTCTGAAAGCTGCGGGTACTGCCGGTTTTACAGTCTTTCAGCTTTTTTCCTCAATCCTTCAGCGTTTGAAGAAGGATCTCTGCTTTTTCCTTGCTGGCAAAGTTCAGCGGAGAGAACCGGCCGTCCCGCACGGTTTCCAGCTTTTCGCGGGCGGCGCTGTGATTGCCGGCCTCAATGTCGTACTGGGCGAGGAAATACAGCGTGTCCAGCTGACCGGGTTTCTGTGCCAGCGCCTTGTCGAAATAGCTGCGGGCCGTTTCCTTGTCGCCTTTGAGGCGGAAATAGGTCTGGCCCAGATTATCCAGCGTGATGGGATCCTCATCGTCATATTCCAGCGCCTTGAGGTTGTATTCCAGCGCCTTGTCAAAATCGCCCGCTTCCACCAGCAGGTAGCCGAGGGTTTCGTAAACCAGGCCGCTTTCGGCCTTTTTATTCTGCACTTCCAGCACTTCGATCGCCTTAGGCAGGTCGCCCAGCTTGTAGACGGCCACCGCGTAGTTCACAAACAGCTGCCGCTTCTGGTCATCCGCCATGGGGTATTTTTGGACGGATACCAACAGCTCCCGGGCCTTCTGATACTGGCCGCTGCGCAATAGCAGCACGGAATAGGGCAGGATGGTCTTCATATCCTTCAGCCCTTCGTTCATGCATTCCTCATAGAGCTTGAGGGCTTCGTCAAAATTTCCCTCGTTGTGGAGCTTCATGGCCTTGCGGGCCTTAAAGATGGTATTCAGCGCCATGGAATCCGTTTCTCCTTCCAAAATCAGTTGATCTGAGCTATCCCTTTCTCAAAAGCGGGTCACGGCATGGCAGACTCCTGACGGAGCTTGCGCCGCAGACGGGCATAACGATATTGTAGCTCATTTTGCTTTTCTTGTACAGCCTCGTCTTTGTGAAGGCGCGGCTCGGCCAATAAAAGAAGCGCCTGACGGACGTAGTGAAGCGCCTGCTCGGGATCCCGAAATTGATGCTCGTAGAGCTTGGCCAGCGCTTCATAAGCGAAGACGGGATCGTCGCCCCGTTCCAGCATGGTTTCCAGCAGTTTGGCTGCGGCCCGGTACTGGCCCTCCCGCTTTTCATGGACGGCCATAGCTCGGGTGGCCTGCGCCCGGAAGGAGCCGCCTTCGCACAGCCGGTAGCACTTCATGGCTTTTTCCTTCTGCCCCTGCTTTTCCAATGCCCGGGCCAGAGAAAACAGGTCTTCCTGCTCTAGGATGGCTTCCGGCTGGCTGAACTGAACGCACAGCACATAAAACAGCTGGGCCAGACTGACGATGTCCTGCCGGTTGTGATCCAGAATGCCGATCAGCGGCGTAAAGTTCCGATCCTTCAGGTATTGAAAGTAGGTTTGAGGCACCAGTGCGCCGGGAAGGTCGTCTTCCCGCTCCACGCCCAGCAGCGCCGTTTCCAGCGTACCAAGATTGCACTGCTTCAGCCGCAGCTTCCACAGACGGCGGGCAGGAAACAATACGTCCGCATGACAGGCGGGGATGCCGTCGTCCCGGATGCGGTTCATGAGAAAGCGCGTTTTGAGCAGCGGCACGTCGAAGGTTTTCCCGTTGAAGGTGCAGAGGACAGAAAAACGTTTCATCCGGGCGGCCAGCAGGTTCAGCATGGCTTCTTCGTCCGGGTAGTCGCGCATGAGAAACTGCTCTACCGCAAACCCGGCCTCGGTAAAATAACCAAGCCCCACCTGAAAGGCTACCGTGCCCACGCCGCCGGAAAGCCCGGTGGTTTCCGTATCCAGAAAGAGCACGTCCTCCGGGACAACGGAAGCGGGAAAATCGCAGCCGAACACGGTGCGCAGCGTTTCCGGCGTGGCGTAGCTTCGGTCGCAGAAGGTGGACAGCGGGAACACGGCCTCCCGGCGATACAGCCCTGTTTCCGCCGATTTCTCGTTTTGGGGAGCCGGAGCCTTGGCCGGGGCCGCGTCCATCATTCTCAGCTTGTTCAGAAGTCCTGCCATTGTGCCAACAGCTCCTTCAGGATCAACTGCGCGTTCTGCTTTCCGTCAGCCCCCACCTCCGCCGCAGGGCCTACGCAGGCCGGGCAGCCGTCTGCGCACCCGCACTCCAGCACCACGGACAGCGCCTGTTCCAGCAAAAGCTGCTGCATGGCATAGGCTTTTTCGCTCAGCCCCACGCCGCCGGGGAAGGAATCATAAAGGAAGATCGTGGGCTTATCCGTGATGGGCGCTTTGACCTGATACACCACGCGGATATCCCGCGGCGAGCACATCAGATACAGGGGCGCTACGATAGAAAGCAGATTGGCTACGCCCACCAGCGCTCCCTGCAGATCGTCGTTGGAATAGCGGGCCGCCAGACTGTCTGGGATCGTCCACCACATGCCCACGGTGTGCATGTCGCTCTGAGGCAGGCGCACCTCGCCGAAGCCCAGATTTTCATGGGTGTCCAGCTTCATTTTTTTGAACACCTTGACAATGGTGCTCACCCGCAGCTCGCCAAGGGTAACGTCTACGCCGCTCTTTGCCTGCTTTTCTTCCAGCTTGTCCAGAATATGCAGGCTCACGTTCATGTCCGCGTCGGTGTAATAGTCCACGTCTACCGCGCGGATAAAGGCCTTGCAGGCGTCGAAGTCCAGCTTTTCCACCTGATACTGCCGGGCTTCATGCATATAAATGGCGTTTTCGTGCAGCAGCATGGGTACGGTAAACCGATCCATTTCGCCGATGACCCGGTGATGGGCCGGATTGGTGATATCGATGATGACGAAATTTTCCGCCGTGGCGCTGCGCAGAGAAATTTCGCCCGAGGGAAGCTCCTCTTCCATCCAGTAGTACTTGCCGTCAAGGTGGCGCAGGATGTTGTTCTCCACCAGATATTCCAGACATTCTTCCGTATCCGGCAGGCCGCCGAAAAGCTCTCCGTCCTTGAAAGGCAGCTCATAGGCAGAGCATTTCAAATGAGAAAGCAGAATGTAAAGGTTGTTGGGCTGAACCAGCGCGTTTTCCGGCGAGGTCTGGAAAAAGTAATCCGGGTGCTCGATGACATACTGATCCAGCGGCGCGGAGGAAGCGACCAGAATGGTCACGGCGGTGTCCTTGCGCCGGCCGGCCCGTCCGGCCTGCTGCCAGGTGGAAGCGATGGAGCCGGGATAGCCGCACAGCACACAGGCGCTCAGGGAGCCGATGTCCACGCCCAGTTCCAGCGCATTGGTGGAAACGACCATGTCTACTTCGCCCGCCCGAAGACCGCGTTCGATCTCCCGGCGCTCGCCGGGCAGATAGCCGCCACGATAGCCCCGAACCCGGCCGGAGAAGCCGTAAGCGTCCCGAACGCAGTCCTTCAGATAACGGGTCAGCACCTCCACCTGCACCCGGCTTTTGGCAAAAACGATCGTCGGGATACCGTTGCGCAATAGCTCCTCCGCCACAGCCCGGGTTTCGTTCAGGCATCCCTTGCGGATGCCCAGCTGCTTGTTGACCACCGGGGGATTATAGAAAATAAAGTGCCGTTCGCCGGAGGGCGCGCCGTTTTCCGTCACGGCGGTCACTTTCCGTCCCGTCAGCGCCTGCGCCAGCTCCACCGGGTTCTGGATGGTGGCGCTGCACAGAATGTACTGGGGGTGACTGCCATAAAAAGCGCACAGCCGTTCCAGCCGCCGAAGTACATTGGCCAGATGACTGCCGAATACGCCGCGGTAGGTGTGGATTTCATCAATGACGATGTATTGCAGATTTTCAAACAGCTTCACCCACTTGGTATGGTGGGGCAGAATATTGGCGTGAAGCATATCCGGATTGGTGACCACGATATGGCCCGCCTGCCGGATGGATTTCCGGGCGGCGTTCTGGGTGTCGCCGTCGTAGGTGTAGGCCTTGATATCCATATCGAGGGCCTGGATCATATCATACAGGCCGCTGACCTGATCGGCGGAGAGCGCCTTGGTGGGGAACAGGTACAGCGCCCGCGCGTCTTCATTTTTCAGAATGGCGCTCAAAACCGGCAGATTATAGCACAGGGTCTTGCCGCTGGCGGTGGGCGTAACGACGACGAAATCTTTCTTTTCCTGCGCCAGCTCAAAGCTCTGCGCCTGATGGGTATAAAGCCGGTAAATGCCGCGCTTGCGAAGAACATCCTGAATGCGGGGATCCATGCTTTCGGGAAAATCGGCATATTTTCCCTCGGTGGCTGCCAGTGTGCGCCAATGGGTGACGCAGCTCATAAATTTAGAATTTTGACGAAGCTGGCCCAGCAGTTGATCCAGATTCACTTGAGGGCCCCCTTTCCCGACAAAGCATAAAGAAGCGAACAAACGTGCGCTATGGTGGTATTATAGCAGGAGAACCCCGGCGCTGGCAAGGGGAAAACCGCAAAACCCAACCGCCCGTCACTCCCCTTCCGGGAGTGACGGGCGGCGCAATACGGTTCTTTTTCGGCATTATTCCGTTACGCAGTTGAGCCCATGCTCCGCCGCGTAACGGCTGGCGTAGCTGCCGGACGTAGTGCGGATGACCACGTTGGTACAGCCGTCGAAGGCGTCCGGCGCGATGAAGGTAACAGAGGCGGGGATCTCGATCATGCTCAGGCTTGTGCTGCCGGAGAAGGCCCGTGCGCCGATGCTTTCGCAGCCGTCAGGCACGATGACAACCTGTGCAGAGACATTCAGGAAGGCTTCCGCATCGATCTTTTTCAAACCGGCAGGGAGCTTCAGCTCACGGCCTGCCTGAACGGTCACGGTGCAGGTGGCGGTCAGGCCGTTGTAGGTGGTGGCGGTGATCGTCGCTTTGCCGGCGGAAACGCCATGCACAACGCCGTTTTCGTCCACCGCGGCCACGCCGGGGGCGCTGCTTGCGAAGGTCATGTACTCGTTGACATAGGTATGAGTGGGGGTGACGGCCTGCGCGCAAAGCGCCGCATACGCGCTGGTGGGCACGATCGTTTCAGCCTGAGTGAAAGCAAGTTGACTGAAACGGGCGGTGATGTGCAGCTGCGCGGTCAGCTCTCCTATGCCGGGAACGTAAAAGTATAAGGTAGTATCGCCGCGGTTTATGGCCAGCAGAGTAAAATCGTCTTCCGGCGTTTCAACCAATTCCCAGTTTTCAATGCCCAAGGTGGCAGGACAACCGCTGTCCTCAGGAAGGATCACCAGATCCTTTTTGCGCAGATCGCGGCTGGCCTTGGCAGGGATCCAGACCTCTTTCACCACCGTCGCCGACGTGGGCTGAATGTAGCAGCAGAAGTCCGCACTGACCGTGACGTCTGGGTACTGGCTGAGGGATACCTTCAGCGTGGTGTTGCCCTTGCCAATGACGCTGATGGTTCCGTCGCCGTTCACCTGAAGAACACTGGGGTCCTCGCTGACGGCGTTCAATGTGCAGCCCTCCGGCATGGAGGGAACGGCCGCCGCTATGTCGGTCAAGGAAAGCGTGGTGCCGACGGTAAGCTCCGTATACTCGCGCATGGCGATGGCCGTTTGCTTTGGCTGGAAGCCGTCCAAGTAAACGATGGAGATGCCGCGCTTCTGGGCGTAGCTTTCAGCCACCGTGTCGTGGTAGCAGTAGAAGATCAGCGGGATATCCTCGCCTTCTTCCCATTCGTCCTCGATGGTAACGCTCTGGATGGTTTCCGGGAATACGATCGCCTTTCGCCAGATAAAGCTCTGGAGATTCAGCTTCTTGAAGCCCTCCGGCAGGGTCAGACTCATCACGTTATCAGCATAGAAAGACGAAAGCAAATAAGGGTCGGTTTCCGTTACGCCCTCCGGCAGGGTCAGCGCGACGGCCGTAGCTTTGCCGAGGTATTTCATGGCGATCAGTCCGTTGATCGCGCCGGTGCTGTCGAAGGAGTAGCGCAGCGCAAAATCATCTGCGCAGAAGTTACACTCAGCCTTGGAAATGGCGATAGCCGCGCTGCTGCCCATGGAGCAGCGGAGCTTCAGGTTATTACTGGCGATGTAACCGCCGACGGTTTCCACACCGTCCGGAATGTCAACGGAAGTCAGAGCGCTGCAACCACTGAACGCGCTACTGCCGATTTCTTTTAGCCCCTGGGGGAGAATCAGCTCCATCAGAGCGCTGCAGTCACAAAAGGAAAGACTTTCCAGCGTCACAACGCTTTCCGGCAGAATGATCTTTGTTAGTGATTGGTTTTCATAGAAAGCGCTGTCGCCGATGACCGTCACGCCCTCCGGCACGGCGAGTTCCGTCGCATCGCCAAGGTAATGCGTCAGGATCAGACCGTTTTGACTACCAGTGTCGTCAAAGGTATAGCGCAGTTGGAAATTTTCTGCATAGAAGGAATTTCCGTCTTTGGACAGGGCGAGAGCCGCACTGCTGCCGATGGAACAGCGGAGCTGAAGCGAATTATCGGCAATCCAGCTGCCAACAGTCTCTACGCCATCGGGAATATCAATGTACGTCAGACCACTGCAATGGATGAAAGCGTTGCTGCCAATCTTTTTTAGCCCTTGGGGGAGAACCAGCGTCTTCAAACCCGTGCAGCCATAGAATGCGTCATGCTCAATTTCGGTAACACTTTCAGGAATGGTAACCTCCTGTAAGGCTGTGCAGCCGTAGAAAACATAGCTTTCGATCTTCGTCAGTCCACCTGGTAAAACGATTTTCGCCAGAGAGGAACAGCTATGGAAAGCCCCAAGCTCAATTTCAATAACCGTTTCGGGAATAACGACTTCCTGCAAGGTTGTGCAGTCGGAAAAAGCCATGGATTTGATCACCGTCAAACCGGCAGGCAGGGTAACTTTTGCAGCCGCGCCCAGATATTTCTTCAGCGTCAGGCCGGTCAATTGGCCGTCTCTGTCGGCATAGGTATAGCACATTTGAAGATCGTTGTCGCAGAAATCGTTGCCGTTTTTGGAAAGCGCATAAGCCGCCGCACTGCCCTGCGAACACCGCAGCTTAGCAACGTTGCTAATGTAGATGCCGGTCGTTTGAAGCGTGTCCGGAATATACACTTCACTCAATTGGTCGCAGTACAGAAAAGCGTTGCTTCCAAGGTTTTGAAGTCCCTGTGGGAGAGTCAGGGATTTCAGCGCGCTGCAATAGCGGAAAGCGCCGCTTTCGATCGAAGTGACGGCGTCGGGAATGTTGATCTCCGTCAAAGAGGCGCAGTTGTTGAAGCACCAGTTGGAAATTGTGGTCAATCCGGAGGGCAGGATTACCTTCGTCAGACTGGTACACCCGGAAAAAGCGTAATCGCCGATCGAGGTGACAGTGTTGGGAATGTTGATCTCCTTCAGACCGGTACAGCCGGCGAAGGCCAAACTTCCCATGGAAAGGATTCCTTCCGGCAGGTGCACTTCCGTCAATGCAGTGCAGTCCTCAAAAGCATAGCCGCCGATGGCCGTTACATTGTCCGGCACGCTAACAACGGCGTCGCTGCCGTTGTATTTCGTCAGTACGCCATTCGTGTTGATAACAAAATCTTCCGCCGCCGCGCGACCGCAGAACAGACCGATCATCAGACAAACCAGTAATGCAGCCCAAATCATTTTCTTTTTCAAGACCAAAACGCCTCCTTTTTCTTCCTTTTCTATTTTACCAGAAGAAAATGGGAAATTCAACGAGACTTTCCTTCCTTCTACGGGCTTTTTGCTGCGGAAAAGCCTGCTTTCCGCCGCTTGACCAGCTCCGCCGAAAAGGGTATGATAAACAGGGAACCTTGACTTTTCATGGATATAGGAGCAAAGCATGGCCTATCAAGCATTATACCGCCGCTGGCGGCCTCAGACCTTTGAAAGCGTGGTGGGGCAGACCGCAACGGTCAGGACCCTGCGGCATCAGATCGAAACGGGGCAGATCGCCCATGCCTACCTGTTCTGCGGGTGCCGCGGAACGGGCAAAACCACCATGGCCAAGCTGATGAGCCGGGCCATTAACTGCCTGAATCCCAACCACGGCGATCCCTGCGGCCAGTGCGAGGTCTGCCGCGCCATTCAGACCGAAAGCACCATGGACGTGCTGGAGCTGGACGCAGCCTCCAACAACAGCGTGGATAACATCCGCGAATTGCTGGAACAGGTGCGCTATCCCGCCCAGATGGGAAAATACAAGGTCTACATCATCGACGAAGTTCACATGCTGTCCACCGCCGCCTTCAACGCGCTTCTGAAAACGCTGGAGGAACCGCCGGCCCATGTGGTCTTTATTCTGGCGACTACCGAACCCCAGAAGCTGCCCGCCACCATCCTGTCCCGGGTGCAGCGGTACGATTTCGGGCGCATCCCGTCGGAGCTGATGATCGGCCGCATGAAGGAAGCACTGGACGAGCTTCACATGACTGCCGAACCGGAAGCGCTGCAGCTTGTGGCGCGGGCCGCCGAAGGCGCCATGCGTGATGCGTTCAGCATTCTGGATATGTGCGTGGCCGGTGCGGAGGACGGAAAGATCACTGCCGCGCAGGTGCGGGACGCGCTGGGGACCTCCGACCGGGAGTTCCTGTTTTCCTTTATGGACTGCATCGCCGACCGGGACGCAGCGGGCGTTCTGCGCAAGGTGGACGAATTGATGCGCTCCGGCCGGGAGCCGCAGGTGTTTTTGAAGGACCTGAGCAGCCATTGCCGGATGCTGATGACCGTGCAGGCGGTGAAGGAAAACGCCGCCGCCCTGCTGGACGTGACCACTGAGGACGAGCAGCGTCTTCGGGAGCAGTCGGAAAGGTTTTCTTTCAGCAGGCTTCTGCGGGTGCTGGACGGCTTTCTGCACGCGGAAGGCGAGCTGCGCTTTGCCTCTACGCCCCGAATCGGGCTGGAAAGCGCGGCCCTTCATGCCTGCGAAACGGAACGCGGGGAAGACGTGTCCGCGCTGGTAGAACGCATCGGCGAGTTGGAGGCCAAACTCAGCGCCATTCAAAGCGATATTGCCAGCGGAAAGCTGGCTATGCGGGCGGAAGGCGGAGAAATCCCAAAAAAGGCCAAAGCCGTGCCTGCGGGAGAAACAGCCGCACCGAAAGCAGCCAAACCCGCGCCTAAGCCGATCGTGGTCAGCGGCGACGCACAGGAAATCTGGAAGCAAACGCTGAGCCTGATCGCCAAGAACAACCCGCCGCTGCTGGGACTGATCCGCAATGAAAAATTCATCGGCGAAGAAAACGGCGTGTACCGCATCAGCTTGCCTCTGTCCAAAAAGGGGATTTCGTTTGAAAAACTGAACCAGCCCAACCGCAAAAAGCAGATCGAGAACTTCCTGCAGCAGGCCAGCGGCAAGCCCTGCCATTTCGAAGCCGTACTGGAAAAGACGGATGCGGCGCAGGAGGCAGTCCATCAGATATTGGATAAGGCCGAGCAATCCCTGATCGATACGTTTGGCCGGGAAGCAGTGCAGATCGACGAGGAAGGAATGAAACCATAACGCCTATGAAGAGATCCTTTGAAAGGGCGCAGCGCCGCCGGGAGGAAGGACACGGCTACAAGCACGATCTGGGGCAGAATTTCCTTTATGACGAGGAACTGCTGGAAACGCTGGTACAGAGCACCGGCGTGACCAAGGCGGATTCCGTGCTGGAAATCGGCCCCGGCAGCGGCATGCTGACCAAACATCTCTGCCCCCATGCCCAAAAGGTACTGGCCGTGGAGGTCGATCACGATATCATTCCTTTTCTGAAGGTCAATACCGCTGCTTTTTCCAATCTGGAAATCGTAGAGGGGGATATTCGCAAGCAGGATCTCCTGGCACTCTGCGGGCCGTTAGGCGAAAATTTTCTGGTGATCGCCAACATCCCCTACAATATCACAACGCCGATTTTTGAAGCGCTCTGGGAAAGCGGCCTGCCCATCCGTCAAATCTCCGTCATGATTCAGAAGGAAGTGGCGGAAAAGCTGATGGCTGCGCCGTCCACTGCTTCTTACGGACTGATGAGCGTCAAGTGCCAGTACTACTGCACCCCCCGGCTGGAATGCATCGTTCCCGCCGAAAAGTTTACCCCGCCGCCCAAGGTGAACAGCGCCTTTGTCCATCTGACGATGAACGGGAGCCGCTCGGCGGAAGTACAAAACGAGCGTCGGCTGTTCTCTCTTCTGCGGGCCGGGTTCAATCTGCGCCGCAAAACGCTGTCCAACGCCCTGCGCAGCGCGGTAGAGCCGGAAGCCCTGAAAGCTGCCATGGAGCAGGCGGGCATTTCGCCTACGGCTCGGGCAGAGGAATTGAGCGTAGAAGAATGGATTCGTCTGGCTAACGCCTGCTCCTGAAAGAACGTTTTTGATGAAATACGGGCTGCTTTACGACCAGCTTTCGGTTCGATGACGAGCCGCATAGATCTTGCATCCTGCGAACAGCAGCAGGCAGACCGCCGCGGGAATGGGGTAAAAGCGCTGGCCGGTCGCCAGCGTCAGCGCCGCCAGACCGACGCCATACCAGAAATACCGTTTCGCCCGGCTGGGATGAAGAATGATTTTCAGCCATTCCCGGGCGGAACGGCGTTTTGGTTTGCGCTGCTTCAAACGGCAAAGATCTTCATCCGTGGCGGGGCAGCAGGCTCCGGCCAGTTGAATCAGCTCTTCCCGTCCCACCAGCCGGAGAGACGGTTCCGCCGTTTCTGCCAGACGGCAAGCCGCCGAAGACAGCGGCGCGGTGGTGCACAGCAGAATGCGCTGCACCTGAGCCTGACGAGCCTTCCGGATGGTTTCGCTGACCTGCTGAGAGCTGATTTCCGTTCCAGGATGCTGGGCAAACAGCCGAAGCAGCACGGTCTCGCCGTCCCACATGCCCAAACCGCCGCTTTCGATTTGAAGCCGCGTTCGGGCCTGCAGCCATTGGACACACTGAAAAGCCGCCTCGTCTGGGGAGGCCAGCAGCAGCTTTTCCAGCGCCAGCTCGCCGCCCAGCGTCTGACGCAAGGCGGCTTCTTTTTTCTGCACCTGTTTTTTCCCTAGCAGACGGGCGCACAGCCAGAAAAGCCCGCCCAGCGCCGTCCCCGCGGTCAGCGCAGGCAGGCACAGCCCCCAGAGCGCCACGAACCATCCCACACCCGCCGCCCATGCGAGCAGTACCCGCAGCAGATGATCCGCTGCCGAGGCCAGCGCCGTTTTGGGCCGGTAGCTTTCCATTCCATTGCCTCCCGTATTTTTCTGCTTTATGAATACTTCCCCTTTTGGGGCTTTTTTAGTATAATGAAAGGGAGGAGACGATACGAAAGCCAACGAAGGAAGGGAAGCCCTTGGAAAGGGAACGGATCGGCATCATGGGGGGCAGCTTCAATCCCATCCATGAACGCCACGTGGAAATGGCGCAGTGCGCCAAGAAGGAATATAAGCTGGATCGGGTGATTTTTCTGCCCACCGGCAACCCGCCTCATAAACATGAGGAGCTGGCCGACGCGGAGCACCGCTATGAAATGACCCGTTTGTCCGTCTTCGGCCTGCCCGGCATGGAGACGTCGCGCATGGAGCTGGAACGGGAGGGAACCATTTATACGGTGGACACCCTGACCCTGATGAAAAAGCAGCTTGGGGATGCGCAGCTGTTTTACATCATCGGCGAGGACACCATGGTAGATTTGCCCAACTGGCGCAAGCCGGATAAGGTATTTTCCCTGTGCCAGTTCATCGTCTGCTGCCGCTCCACCGAGGAACCCAAACGGAGGCCTGTTTATGAAGAGCTTCTGAAACGCGGCGCAAAGCTGCGGTTCCTGTCCCTGCCGCCCCGGGACGTGTCCTCTACGGAGATCCGCTGGGCATTGGCTGCGGGAGAAGAACCCACTGGATTGAAGCCGCAGGTGATGGAGTATATCCGCCTGATGGGGCTGTACGGCATTGCCCCCTGCCCGCGGGGGGCCGCGCAGATGTACGGCAGGCTGCGCAAAGCATTGACCGACAAGCGGCTGGTTCATTCTCTGCTGGTGGCGTGGACGGCCCGGAAGCTGGCGGAAAAGCACGGCTTGAACCCGGAACAGGCGGAGTTGGCTGGGCTTTTGCACGATTGCGCCAAGTGCCTGCCGCTAAGCCAGCAGCAGGCCATTGTCCGGGAACACCGGCTCCTGCTGGACAAGGAGACCCTTCAGAGCGAAAGCATCCTGCACGGCTACGCAGGCGCGGCACTGGCGGAAAGCCAGTACGGCGTGAAGGACATGGGCGTTCTGGCGGCGATTCGCTGCCACACCACCGGCAAGGTGGGGATGCTTCCGCTGGATATGGCCGTTTATCTGGCCGATAAGATCGAGCCCTCCCGCCGAAGCTATCCTGCGCTGGAGGAAGTGCGCAGACTGGCGGAAACCGACCTGCTGGCCGCGACCATCTGTTCGCTGCGCTCCACACTGGACTATGTGGCTCAGCGCGGGGGCACGGCTCATCCCGCTACCCGGCGGACGCTGGAATGGCTGGAACGTATGCAGCAGGAACGGGAAAAGAAAAAAGCCCATCTTCAAAATTCATAAAAAGGAGCGAATCGAATGGAAGACGCAAGAAAGCTGGCCCAGACCATCGCCCGGATCCTTTATGACAAAAAAGCCCAGAACATTACGGCGCTGGACGTTTCTCAGATGACCATTATCACCGACGCCATGGTGATCGCCTCAGGCCGCAACGCCCTGCAGGTAAAAGCGCTGGCGGACGATCTGGAAGACAAACTGTCTGAACTGGGTTACGAACCTGCCCGGAAGGAAGGCCAGCAGGAGGGCCGATGGATCGTGCTGGACTATCGAACGGTACTGGTTCACCTGTTCCACCCGGAGGAACGGGATTTTTACCGGCTGGATAAGCTGTGGGAGAACGATCAGAACCAGATCGCGCTGTCCTTTGAAGAAGAGGAAGAGTGAGAAAAGGAAGAGCAAGCTGTTTTTTCAAAATACATCGCCTGTTCATCAAACGTTCACCTTCGTATGGTACAATGCAATAGGGGAGTCATGGGGCGGAAACGCCCCTTTTTCCCATCACGAAACGGGGGTGCCGGGATGAAACTGCTGATTGTGGATGACGAAAGCCGGATTCGGACGCTGATCGCCAAGTACGCCGCTTTTGACGGCTATGCGTGGGAAGAAGCCGCCGACGGTATGGAGGCCATTGAAAAAGCGCGGGATGACAGCGTCGGTCTGGTGATTCTGGACATTATGATGCCGGAGCTGGACGGTTTTTCCGCCGCGCGGGAAATTCGGAAGTTCCGTCCGAAGCTGCCCATCATTCTTTTGTCGGCCCGGGGCGAAGAATACGATAAGATTCATGGCTTCGAACTGGGCATCGACGATTATGTGGTCAAACCCTTTTCGCCCAAAGAACTGATGATGCGGGTGGCGGCGGTGCTGCGGCGCACCGGCAGGACGGAGCTGCAGGAAAACGCCCATGAAATCGTGGAAATTCAGGGCATGAAGGTGGACTTTACCGCCCGGCGCGTTACGGTGGACGGCGAGACGGTGGAGCTTTCCCCGAAGGAATATGAGCTTTTGTTTTATATGGTGCGGAACCGCGGTATCGCCCTGACCCGGGACCGGCTGATCAGCGAGGTCTGGGGCTTTGACTTTTTCGGCGACGACCGCACGCTGGACACACACATCAAGCTGCTGCGCAGGCAGCTGGGCGATTATGCCCGCTACATCACCACGCTGCGAGGGGTAGGGTATCGCTTTGAAAAAGAAGAAATCTGAACCGGCCCCCGCCTCCATGGAGGCAAAGCCGGGGAAAAAAGAGCGCCTTCTGGGCATCCAGACCCGCGTCAGCTGGACGTTTTTTCTCTTTATCGTGCTGATGGTGGCTCTTTTGTGGCTGCTGCAAATTCAGCTGCTGGATCAGTTTTATCGCTACGAAAAGCGGCGCACCCTTCAGAACGTGTCGGCCAGTATCGCCGGAAACATTGACAACACCGACCTGAATACGCTGATCGAGCGCGTCGCTGAGGATAACAGCCTGTGCGTGCTGGTGGTGGATAAAAGCATGGAGACGGTCTACAGCGCCGATACCGCGTTCAGCTGCATCATTCATCACCTGAACCACCGGGATCTGCGGCGTATGGCCCAAAAGCTGGAAACGGACGGGAAGGATTTTGTGCTGTTCCCCATGCAGCGCGTGCGGAACAGCGGCTTCGACCGGCAGCGCTTTGCCTTCCCGGTACCCCTGCCGATGAATGACGAGGGCGGAGAATATCTGGTTTCCGTTCAGCGGGCCACGCTGGAAGACGGAAGCGAATACTACGTGCTGCTCAATACGCTGGTAACGCCCGTTACCTCCACAGTGCAGACCATTCGCAGCGAACTGTGGGTGCTGACCACCGCTCTTTTGCTGATCGGCTTCCTCTTGTCCAGCATCCTGTCCCGGAAAATCTCCCGGCCTATTATTCGAACCACGGAAGCGGCCCACGCTCTGAGTCAGGGCGAATATACGCCGATTTCAGACGCGAACGCCTATCGGGAGATCGCGCAGCTCAACCGGCAGCTTACGCAGGCGGCCCGGGATCTGCGCAAGGTGGAGGAGACTCAGCGGGAGCTGATCGCCAACATCAGTCACGATCTGCGCACGCCGCTTACCCTGATCGAGGGGTATGTGGAGGCCATGCGGGATATTCCCGGAGAGAACACCCCCGAAAACCTGCAGGTCATTCTGGATGAGACCCACCGGCTGACCACGCTGGTCAACGCGGTGCTGGACTACAGCAGGAGCCAGAACGCCGCGCCGGAGGAAAACAGCCGCCGATTCAGCCTGACCGCTTCCATCCGGGAGATCCTGACGCGCTATGGCAAATTGACGGAGCAGGACGGGTATGTGATCCGCTTTGAGCAGCAGGGAGAAGCCTATATTCAGGCCGACCCGCTGAAGATCAGCCAGGTGGTCTACAACCTGATCAACAACGCCTTGACCTATACCGGCGACGACAAGACCGTGACGATCACCCAGACGATCCGTGACGGCCATGTACGTATTTCCGTCACGGATACGGGCGAAGGCATCGAGCCGGAGGAGCTTCCCTACATCTGGAACCGCTATTACCGCGGCAAAAAGCCCCATAAGCGGGCGGCAGTCGGCACGGGGCTGGGCCTGAACATCGCCCGCGGCATTCTGGACGGTTACGGCATGGACTACGGAGCGGAAAGTACCGTTGGCAAGGGAAGCACCTTCTGGTTTGAAATGGAAACGGCCGGGGACGAGTGAACGAATACGAAAAAAACGAAGAAAAACCGGGCCAGATGGCCCGGTTCAGAGTGTCAAAAAAGTGGAGGTGCAGGAGGCACTGCCTCCTGCCGGGGTTATAGGGGCAGAGCCCCTAACCCTTGTGCCGCAGCACTTTCCCCGCA
>SFGO01000030.1 GCA_004556545.1 Clostridiales bacterium | reverse complement strand
AGAAAAACTATACATCAGTCAACCGGCACTAAGTCAGGCCATCAAACGCTTAGAGCAGGAGTATCACATCGTGCTTTTTACCCGCGGCTCCAATTCCACCAATCTAACCTCTGCCGGACAGCTTTTTCTTGAATATGGTGAAAATGTTCTGCACGCCCACGAAATTTTGGAAAACAAAATGAGTCAGCTAAGCAGCGAGCATGAGGAATGTCTGTCCATTGGCGTTTCACAGTTTTACGGCTGCCACCATCTTTCTCGCTTTTTACCGGTTTTCCAAGCCCGCTGCCCCAGCGTGACCATACGCATTCTGGAGGGGTGTTCTGATCAGTTGGAGGAGTTGGTCATCTCTGAGAAGGCCGAGTTGGCTCTGGTGCCTCTTCCGCTGCTGCATGGAAACCTGGAATACGAAATTGTCAATATGGAAGAAATTTACCTGGCAGTTCCACCAAACCACTTTCTGGCCATCCGCGCAGCCATGAAACCCTTTGCATCTCCCTATATTGAGCTTTCTGCCGTAAAAGATGAAACTTTTGTCTTTCTCAGTCCAGAAATGCGGTTTACTCAGATGGCTACAGATGCCTGCAAAAAAGCCGGCTTTGAGCCGAATATCGCCTACGAAACCCATAATTGGGATACGGTATACAACTTTATCAAAAACGGCTTAGGGCTTGGCTTTCTGCCAGAGGTATTGCGTCCTTATGAAAAAGGGCCGGATCAGCCCGTTTTTTTCCATCTGTATCCAGATCGTCTTGTCCGTCCCTATGCAGTATGCTATCGAAAAGGATCCTTGCTAAGTCTGGGCGCGCGGCAGTTCATACAGGTTATCAGCAAGTTGTTTCAGGAGGAACAGTAACATATACAGCTTGTCAAAAAAGCGGAGGCGCTGCTGCACCTCCACTTTTTGACAAGCCGTCATTCTGAATGAGCGCGTTTCGCACGATCGTGCGCTCCGCGCCCATTATTTGCCAGACTCCAAATGCAATCTTTCTATTTTTCTATAACCTACAGCGTCACTCCCGTCTTAAAGATCGCCATGTCATGATACCCTTTCTCCTCGCTGCAAACCAGCCTTCCTCCGGCTACCGCCAATACGTATTCCATCAAGGCCCGGCTCATTTCGGGCAGCGTTCTGCCGGAAAGAAGCGCTCCCGCGTCAAAATCGATCCAGCCGCGTTTCTTCTGCGCAAGGGCGGTGTTGGAGGAAATTTTCACCGTGGGCACCGGCGAGGCAAAGGGCGTACCGCGGCCGGTGGAAAACAGCACGATCTGCGCGCCTGCCGCCGCCAGCGCGGTCGAGGCGACCAGATCGTTTCCCGGAGCGGAAAGAAGATTCAGCCCCGGAACCGTCGCCCGCTGGCCGTAGCGCAGCACGTCGCGCACGGGAGAAAATCCGCTCTTCTGGGTGCAGCCCAGCGCCTTGTCCTCCAAAGTGCTGATGCCTCCGGCCTTGTTGCCCGGAGAAGGATTTTCGTAAACCGTCTGGTGGTTTTCCTCGAAATAGCGCTTAAAGTCGTTGATGAGCGAAACGGTTTTGTCGAACAGCTCCCGGCTTTCGCAGCGCTCCATCAGGAGCGTTTCCGCGCCGAACATTTCCGGCACCTCGGTCAGAATCACGCTGCCCCCCTGCGCGGTCAGAAGATCGGCGAACCCGCCGATGACCGGGTTGGCCGTAATGCCGCTGAAGCCGTCGGAGCCGCCGCATTTCAGCCCGATCACCAGCTTGGAAACCGAACAGGCCGTGCGCTTTTCGCCGCGCATGCCATCGGCCAGCTCGTTCAGGAGCTTCATGCCCGCTTCTATTTCGTCGTCCGCCTGCTGGCAGACCAGATAACGGATCCGGCGCTCGTATTCCTTCGGAATGCGCTTTTGGATTTCCTCCACGCCGCTGTTTTCACAGCCAAGGCCCAGCACCAGCACGCCGCCCGCATTGGGATGGCAGGCCAGATCGGCCAGAATCGCGCGGGTGTTTTCCTGATCCTCTCCCATCTGCGAGCAGCCGTAGGGATGCGAAAAGGCGTACACGCCCTCCACCCCGCCGCCTGTCAGGCATTGGGCTTTTCTTTCCAGCGCCCTGGCCACGTCGCTGACGCAGCCGACCGTGGGCAGAATCCATAACTCGTTCCGCACGCCCACCGCGCCGTTTTCCCGAAGATAGCCCGGGAACGTTTCCGGCGGCTGAGCGGCAATGCCGCAGGCCCGGGGATGATAAGCGTAGCTTTGCTCCCCGCCGAGCTGGGTGCGCAGGTTGTGCGTGTGGACGTGGCTGCCCAGCGGAATGGCGGCGGTGGTTCTTCCGATGGGAAAGCCGTATTTGATGACTTCCTCGCCCGGCTCCAGATCCCGCAGCGCTACCTTGTGCCCCGCAGGCACGTCCGTCGTAAGGGTCAGCTCTTTCCCGTCCGTCGGGAGGATTTCGCCCGCATGCAGCTGACGGAGCGCCACGGCTACATTGTCCGCCGGGTTGATTTTCAGCAGTGCGTCCATATCAGCCTCCGAAGGATTCCGTCATTACCGCGCGCATGCCCCGGGCCAGAATCGCCTCGTAGCTGCCGCAAACGCTGTCCTCCAAGCCGGGGATTCGGGTCAGATCCTGACCGAAAAAGCTCTCCCGGCTCAGGAAATCGTGAACCAGCTCCCGAGCGGGCCGCTGGCTCCCCTCGGCGAAAAAGCGCAGCACCGCTTCATCATCCTGCAGGGCGTAGGGCTTTCCGTCCCGGTCGCAGATCAGCCGTCCCTCCTCCAGATGTCCGCCGTGATACAGCGCCATCAGAGAGGCCAGAGAAAAGGTCAGGCAGGAAGGCAGCGCGCCGTTTTTTTCCACATAGCCCACCAAGCTGGGCAGGCATCGGGCCCGCCACTTGGATACGCTGTTCAGGCAGATCGAAAGCAGCGCATGCCGGATAAAGGGATTTTCAAACCGCCCGATTACCGCCTCCGCAAAGGCCGTCAGCTCGTCTTTGGGCAGGGAAAGGGTGGGAATCACTTCCTCGTACAGCGTCCGGTGAATAAAAGCGCGGATCATGGGGTCGTGCATGGCGTCCAGCACATAATCATAGCCGCACTGAAAAGCGGCGGGCACAAAGGAGGTATGCGCTCCGTTCAGGATACGCACCTTGCGCTGCTTGTAGGGCTTCTGATTATCGGTAAAAATGACCGGCAGGCCGCAGGCGGGAAGGGGCAGTTCTTCCGAAAGATCTCTCGGGGATTCGATGACCCACAGGGCAAAGGGCTCGCCTGTCACCAGCAGATGATCCTCGTAGCCCAGCCGATTCCACAAGGTCTGACGTTCCTCTTCATCCCGGGGATAGCCCGTCACGATACGATCCACCAGCGTGGAGGTGAACACGCAGGCCTCGTCCAGCCAGCGTTCAAAGGCGCTGCCCAGCTGCCAGATACGGGCCAGCGCCTTCACGCAGCGCTTCAGCTCCGCGCCGTTGTCGTCGATCAGTTCCACCGGCAGAATCACAAGGCCCTTGTCTGGCGCGTAATCGAAGCACTGCGCCCGTTCATAAAGAAACTTGCACAGCTTTCCGGGATAGGTGTTGGGCGGGCAAAGCTCAAACCGATCCGTTTCATCCAGAACGATGCCCGCCTCGGTGGTGTTGGAAACGATGAACCGCAGGCTTTCCAGCCGGGCATAGGAAGCGTATTTTTCGTACTCGTCATAGGCGTCCACCGCGTCCTGCACACAGGTAATCAGCCGTTCCTGCTCCACGGGCGCGCCGTCCTGAAGCCCCCGCAGCACCACCGTATACCGGCAGTCCTGCCGATGAAAGTTTTCCAGCGTTCCCATTCGAATGGGCTTTACGATTACCACGCCGGCGTTCAGGCCTCCTTTTTCGTTGGCGATATCAATCATATCATCCACAAACGCGCGAAGGAAATTTCCTTCGCCAAACTGCAGCACCCGAATGGGCCGCTGGATGCTTTCCCCCATGTTTCCGTTCAGCAATGCCAATTTTTCCATTTGAACCGTTCCTCCCATTTTTTGAAACGATTGGTCATAAACGCGAAGCAAATCGTGTAAGTGCTTACACTCCTGCTGCCATTATAGCCGTTTTTTTCTTTGCCGTCAATTTCCTTTTGAAAAAATCAAATCTTAGCGGTTTCTAGATGTTTCAATCAAAAATCGCTTGCATTTTGCGATTTTGAAACGTATACTGTAAAGCGAAGCAAAAGTAAGTGCTTACAAGCAAAAGGAATTCGCCATGAATATTTACGATATTTCCCAAAAGGCCGGCGTTTCCACCGCCACCGTTTCCCGGGTGCTGAACCACAGTCCCCGGGTCAGCGAAGCCACCCGGGCCCGGGTACTGGCCGTCATGGAAGAGAGCGGCTACGTCCCCAACGCCTTTGCCCGCAGTCTGGGGCTGAACAGCATGAAGACCATCGGCCTGCTGTGCCCCAACGCCGCCGACCCCTATCTGTCCCACGCGCTGAGCTATCTGGAGCGGGAACTCCGCAGGCGGCAGTACAGCTGCCTGCTCAGCTGCTGCGAGCGGGATCTGCCCTCCCGAAAGCAGGGCATAGAGCTGCTGACGGCTCAGCACGTCGACGGCGTCATTCTGATGGGCTCCACCTTTGTGGAGGAGAAAGCCAAGGACAACGAATCCATCCGCAAAGCCGCCCTTCAAACGCCCGTCGTAATCCTCAACGCTTCCCTGAAGGCGCCCAACGTTTACTCCGTCCTGTGCGACGAACAGCAGGCGACCCGGGACGCGGCCCGTTTTCTTCTGGAAAGCGGTCGCCGCCGCATCCTGTACCTGTATCATTCCCGGAACCACAACGGCCGGAAGAAGCTGAACGGCTACCGGGCCGCTCATGAGGCGCTTGCGGTTCCGGTGGATGAAGCGCTTCTGCGCTACTTTCCGGAGGATGAGATGAACGTTTCCCATGTGCGGGACGAGCTAGTGCGGCTGGACGAAGCCGGGCTGCGTTTCGACGCGGTGCTGGCTTCGGAGGATCTGCTGGCCGTCGGCGCGCTCAAATATGCCGGAGTCCGGGGACGAAACGTTCCCAAGGATCTGAGCGTCATCGGCTACAACAACTCCGACGCCTGTCTCTGCTGCGATCCCGAGCTGACCAGCGTGGACAACCGACTCAAAGCGGTATGCGAGCACTGTGTTTCCGTCCTGCTGGACGTTCTGGAGGGACGGGAAGCGCCGCAGGAGACGGTTTTCAGCGGCGAACTGGTTTTCCGTCAAAGCACCGTTTCCCCATCGTCAACGATTGAAGGCAGCACCGTGTCATCGGCGGCGCCGTCTCAAAAAAAGGAGGTTAACCCATGAAGGCATTTCTGGACAGGGATTTTTTGCTGGACACTCCCACAGCAGTCAGGCTGTATCACGACGTGGCGGCCCGCTGCCCCATCATCGACTATCACTGCCACATCAGCCCCCGGGAGATCTTCGAAGATTTACGCTACGACAACATCACGCAGGTCTGGCTGGGCGGCGACCATTACAAATGGCGGCTGATGCGCTGCGCCGGAGTGGAGGAAAAATACATCACCGGCGACGCCAGCGATCACGACAAATTCCTGCAATGGGCTCAGGTACTGGGCAAGTCCATCGGCAATCCGCTGTACCACTGGAGCCATCTGGAGCTGCGCCGCTTTTTCGGCTATGAGGGCATTCTGAACCGTTCTACTGCCGAAGAAGTATGGCAGCTCTGCAACGCCCGCCTGCAGGAAGCCGGCATGAGCGTTCGCGGGCTGATCGCCCAAAGCCATGTGGAAACCATCTGCACCACGGATGATCCCATTGATTCTCTGGAATGGCATCAAAAGCTGGCGGCGGACGCTTCCTTCGCCACCGCCGTGCTGCCCGCATGGCGGCCGGACAAGGCCATGAACCTTGAAAAGCCGGAGTTCTGCGATTATCTGGCAAAGCTGTCCGCCTGCAGCGGCGTGACCGTCTCCGACTGGGACAGCCTGAAGGCCGCGCTGAACGCCCGCATGGACTTTTTCGCGGAAAATCATTGCCGCCTGAGCGACCACGCGCTGAATTACGTATACTATGCGCCCGTTTCCGAGGAAGAAACAAACGCCATTCTGAAAAAGCGTCTTTCCGGCGAAGCCATCTCTCCGGAGGAAGAAGCCACGTTCAAGACTTCCTTCATGCTGTATGCGGCGAAGCAGTACCATGACCGGGGCTGGGTGATGCAGCTGCATTACGGCTGCCGCCGCAACAACAACCCCACCGCCTATGCCGCGCTGGGTCCCGACACAGGCTATGACTGCATTGACAACTATGCTCCCGCCGCACAGACCGCCGCATTCCTCGGCGCGCTGGAAGCCGCGGACGCGCTGCCCAAGACCATTCTGTACAGCCTGAACCCCAACGACAATCAAGCCATCGATTCCCTCTGCGGCTGCTTCCAGAACAGCGAAGCCGTCAGCAAGGTGCAGCACGGCTCCGCCTGGTGGTTCAACGATCATCTGCAGGGCATGACCGAGCAGATGGTCAGTCTGGCCAATCTGGGCTATCTGGCAGGCTTTGTGGGCATGCTGACCGACAGCCGCAGCTTCCTGAGCTATCCCCGGCATGAGTATTTCCGCCGCATCCTGTGCCGTCTGATCGGCCAGTGGGTGGAGGAAGGTCAGTTCCCGGACGATGAAGACACCCTTGCGGAGATTGTGCGCGGCGTCAGTTATGAAAACGCCCGGCGGTATTTCGGTTTCGCCCAAAAGTAAAATACAGCTGACTGCAAAGGCCCGGCGCAATACGCGCCGGGCCTCAGTCTGTCGAAAAAACCCCTAAGTTGGCCGCCCGTGCCCGCAAACAGCGCTACGCTGGTTTGCGGAAAAAGTGCTGCGGCACAAGGGTTAGGGGCTCTGCCCCTATAACCCCGACAGGAGGCAGTGCCTCCTGCACCTCCACTTTTTTGACACTCTGAGGCCCGGCGCAGAACGCGCCGGGCCTTCGTCTGTCCAAAAATCCCGGGTTAACCGCCTGCGCCTACAACCAGCGCTCTGCGGCCCGTTCCGCTCCGCTCTGCGCCTTTCTTCGATGAACAGAGCGTTTGATACTGCAAAATTTGAGATTCTCCTTATCCCTTGACTGCGCCGGCAATAAAGCTGTCCTGAATTTTTTTGCTCAGGAAAACATAGACCAGCAGGGTCGGAAGCGTGGCGATCGCCAGAGCGGCACCGGTCGGTCCCCACTCGCGCAAATACTGTCCGGCCAAGCCCTGAATTCCGACGGGCAGCGTCTTATAGGCTTCACTGCTGTTGAACACGGTTGCAAACATCAGCTCGTTCCAGCACTGAAGGAAGGTATAGATGCCGACCGTGGCAACAGCGGGGACCATCAGCGGAACAATCACCTTGAAGAAAATTCCCCATACGCCGCACCCATCCAGAAAAGCAGCTTCATCCAGATCATACGGAATATCTCCCATGAATCCGGTGCAAATCAGAATGCCCATGGCCAGCGCAAACGCAGAATACGGAACGAACAGCGCCGCGAGCGAGTTCAGCAGATGCGCCTTGCCCAAAACCACATACAGCGGCACAATGGCGGCATGGATCGGTATCGTGAGCCCCAGCATGAAGAATTTGTTCATGCGGTCGCGGCCCTTCCATACAAGGCGCGTCATGGCATAGGTTGCCATGCAGGAGGCCGTCAGGGTAATGACGATGGAAATAACCGCAACCAAAAAGCTGTTCAGGAAATACCTGCCCATTTGTCCGAGCGTCATCGCTCTGGCATAGTTGGACCAGAGCCAATGCCTCGGCAGGCCAATCACATTCTCGCCAAAAATTTCCGCATTATCCTTCAGCGAAAAGGTAATCATCCAATACACAGGGAACAGGCAAAGCAATGCCCATAGAATCAGCACACCGTAGACAAGAATATTGGAAAAACTTTTTCTGCCGCCGGATCTGAATCTCAGCTGACCAGGGCTCTTTTTTTCTTTTGCCGTCATCATACCGGCTTTTCCTCCTTAAATGCAAGATTGATCAGCAATGCAAAAGCGAAGCACAGCAGAATCAGCATCACCGCAATCGTACTGCCCATGCCGTAACGATTTCTCAAAAACAGCAGATTGAGCATGAGGGTGCTCGGAACCTCGGTGGCATGAACAGGGCCTCCGTTGGTGAGCACATAGATGAGATCGAAGGATTTCAGCGAGCCGGTTACAGCAAAAATCACACTGACACGAAGAATTGGCTTGATATAGGGAATGATGATGTGCCTGTTCAGCTGTCCCTCCGTGCAGCCGTCCAGCACACCGGCCTCCAGCAACTCCGGCGGAACGCTTTTTACCCCTGCGTACATCAGCAGCATATGATAGCCGACATATTGCCACAGGGTCGGCACAAACGCAGCGCCAAGCGCTACCTGCTTATCGCCCAACCAGGGTCTGGTCCAGCTTTCCAGGCCGATCGCCCGCAGAGCGACATTCAATACGCCGTAATCAGGATTATAGATTTTCAGCCACAGCTGACCGATAACGACCGTCGAAATCAGCACGGGCATAAAATAGATCGAAATAAACGCGCGTTCGCCGCGAATACGCTTCGAAAGCTTCAGGGCAAGCCACAGCGAAAACGGCAATTGGATGAAAACCGAAAGAAAAGCCAGAAGCAGCGAGTTCTTCAGTGCGGGGATGAAGCTGATCGACTTGCTGGTAAACAGCTCGACGTAGTTCTTGATGCCGATGAACTCCGGTGTTTTCAGACCATTCCAGTTGAAAAAACTGTAGTAGGTTGACATCGCAATGGGAGCGATCAGCACGCTGACAAACAGGAACAGCGCCGGCAGCAGGAACAGAAAAATATTGATACGATAGGTCAGGGTTTTTCTCATGGTTTCTTCAATCCCTTCGCAAAAGAAATGGGAGGGTCCTTCAGGACGAACCCTCAGCAACCCTCCCACGTTTTGTCAACCCGGCTGCATCAGGAACCGCTTACCGGTTTATCTGATCACTGCAGATCGGCAGCCAGACCCTCGGCAAATTCCGTGGCAGTGATGTTGCCAGCGAACAGGTTAGCAATGTAATCCAGATAGGTGTTGGCAGCGTCGGCAGACAGGAAGTTATCGCCGAACAGAACCATGCCGCTGGACTGAGCGACCATCTCGGCAACGCTGTTGCTGACACGGTTGACGGAAGAAGTATCATAGTTGACAGCCCAGCCAGGCATGCCGGCGCCGTTCAGGTTGCCGCCCTTAGAGATGGCGCGGCCAAGCTCCATGGCGATCACAGCAGCGTCGGCAGCATTCTTGCTGGAAGCAGTAACGGCCAGAGAATCGTTGGGGCCGCCGACCATTTCGTACAGGGAAGCCTTTTCAGGATCGATCACGGGGAAGGGCAGAGCCACAAAGTTCTCACCGGCGGCAGCCACTTCGCCGCAGTTCCAGGAGCCGTTCTGATAGAAGGCATACTTGCCGGCCAGGAAGTTCTGCTTGGTTTCTTCGTTGCCCAGAGCGGAGGCGTTGGGATCGAAGTAACCCTTCTGGATCATGTCGGTGAAGATCGTCATGGCGCGGATGACGCCTTCCTGATTCCAGGAATCCACACCGGTGTAGCAGTTTTCCAGGCCCTTGGCGCCGATGGTCTTCACCAGCAGGGGCTCCGTGTACTCGGACAGGCACCAATTTTCCTTACCGGCAACGCCGAAGGGAATGATACCGGCGGCAAGCAGATCGTCGCAGCACTTCATCAGCTCGTCATAGGTAGCGGGAGCCGTTTCCCAGCCAGCCTTCTTCAGCAGATCCATGTTGGCGAACAGCGTAACCACGTTGAAGACCAGCGGAATGCCGTACTGCTTGCCGTCGTAGTTGGTGTTGGCCAGCATGGCGTCGGTCAGTTCGGCCTTGTAGGCGGGCAGCACATCGTCCAGGCAGTATACGCGGCCGGCCTCAACGAAGTCGCCCAGGAAGCTCATAGACCAGGTGAAGAAGATGTCCGGCAGACCTTCTCCGGCAGACATGGCAGCCTTGATCTTGGTCTTGTAGGCTTCGTTCTCGGTAGCTTCCATTACGATTTCATACTTTTCGTTTGCGGCATTGAGGTCCTTCAGGGCATCGATATAGGTCTGGTAATTCGCATCGGCTTCGGTAGCGATGGACCAAAGGGTCAGGGTTTCCTTTTCTGCGAGCGCAGAAGCGAGGGACAGGAGCATGATGGCAGCCAGAACCAGAGCAACGACCTTTTTCATTGTGTTTCCTCCTCTTTTTCGGGCATTTTCACGATGTCCTCCGTTCGGAGCCGGCTTTCCTTCCTTCGGCATCGTGTATGTTATCGCAAAGCCCGCAAGCAGGGCTTTGGATGAACCGTCGTTATTTACGGGCGAGCTTCCACGGATACGCTATATACAGGTATCCGTCATCCGCAAACCAATAATAAATCCCAGTGTCCTGAAAAAGATCGCCGTACTGAAGCAGTACGTAATCGTTTTCGTTATCGACAAAATAATAACCGGTGAAAACGCCGTCCTCCAAAAAATGCCCATCCTCGGTAAAAACGAAGCTGCTTTCAGAAACGCCGCCGACTGCCTTCCACGAGCCGACAAGCTGGCCTTCGCCGCCGATATCGCTGATTCTTTCAAATGCGGAGGGAAGATACAACACCATCCCCGAATCAGAAAGCGCGTATCGGAGCGTGACAGAAGCGCCTTCCGCATCGGTGAGAAGAAGCCCCTCCTCCGTATCGTCCCATGTGAGATTTTGCCCGCCATAGAAAGCGGATCCATCTTCGTTCAAACGGATAACCGTTTTCCTCGGAAGATCGGCAAAAACCCATTCACCGCACAGAGCCGTTTCCGCTGCAAGCCCGGCAGCGGGGATGAAGAGAAACAGGATGAGACAAACAGCGACCCGTAAAGAATCTATTCGCTTCCATTGAAACAAAGACTATCGACACTCCTTTCCCTCTCTAGAAAGATCCTTATTTTTTCAAGAATTCTCAGGGTTCGGTAAATGTCAAAGGAATTTGAGTTCGTCTTCCAAGATATAGGTTCAGTATACGGTTTTTGGTTCGTGCTGTCAAGACGCCGCAGCAAATTTTTGCGATAGGCAGCAAAATTCCTGAACATCAGAGAAGCTCTGTCAGTCCCTTCACAAAATAAAAGTCTCAGATGGAAGGGCCGGATGATTTTTTCCGGGTGCTCATCGTCTGCCGAGAAATTCCATGCTGGCTGTCAGTGCCCGCAAACAGCCGCTTTGCCTCCATATGGCGGGTCAGCAGCTGCCAAAGCTCCTCCGGCGAAGCGTCCGCCTGCCCGTCCGGCAAGAGGAAGGCGCGGGCGGGCGTGGCGTACAGATAAACGCTTCCCCGCACCCGGTAGGCGGCGTAAACCTTCTCCCACGGAAGCTCCTGCGCCGCCTCAGTTTTCCGGTCGTTGGTGATGCGCACGCCCTCCGGGCCGAGACGAAGCGTATAAAAAGCCTGGGGAGTCTTCAGCCGGAGCTTTTTCACCTGCGTCTGGATCTGATGAAAAAAGGTACCGAAATACACCAGCGGCATCCCGAAGCCCACCAGCAGCAATACGCTGCCGATGAGGGCGGACTGTTCCCGGCGCAGCCAGAAGCATATCGCCGCAAATACCGTCATCAGAATACAGAAAACCACCGGTCTGCCCCATCGCCGCCTTAACAGAAGATTGTCAAAGACGGCAAAGCGCCGGAAAGCCTCCGCCTCCAGCCGGACATGCACGGTAATGATTTCTTTCGCCATACAAAACCTCCTGAAAAAAACTTCTGTTCATCCTATGCCCGAGGGAACGTTTTTCTGTATTGTGGCATAGAATAGAACGAAACGCAATCCCTGCGGCTGTGCTTGGTAAAAATATCCATATTTCTTAACAGAATCTTAACTTGCATACTAGTAGACAATTCGTGTCTCCGTTGATATAATAAGCTCAGAAATTGTCCGGTCAGGGACGTTTCAAACCTTATCGGACACAAAAAATATTCACAGGAGGTTTCCAACATGAAAAAGGTTCTCGCGTTTATGCTCACCCTCGCCCTGATTCTCAGCTGCACCGCCGCGCTGGCGGCGGACACCGTCACCCTGACCTACAGCGAGGTGAACCCGCTGGATACCATCGTCGGCAAAACCGCTCAGTTCTTTAAAGAAAAAGTGGAAGAGCTGACCGGCGGCAGCGTGCTGATCAACATCCAGCACTCCGGCGTGCTCGGCACCGAAGCGCAGGTGCTGGACGGCATTCTCAGCGGCAGCGGTACCGTGGACATCGGCCGTTTTTCCGCGTTCCAGTTCACCGCCTACGGCTGCAACAAAGCCAAGCTGCTGTCCATCCCCTACACCTTCGTCAGCCGCGAGCATTTCTGGAATTTCGCCAACAGCGAGCTGGCTCAGGAATTCCTGGCCGAGCCCCAGACCGTGGGCCTGCCCCTGCGCGGCATCTGCTACGGCGAAGAAGGCTTCCGTCATTTCTTCTTCCGCAACGAAGTGAAAACCATTGACGACCTGAAGGAAATGAAGATCCGCGTTTCCGAAGACCCCGTCATGACCGGCATGGTCACCGACCTGGGTGCCAACCCCACCGTGGTCTCCTTTACCGAGCTGTACAGCGCGCTGCAGACCGGCGTGGTGGATGCGGCCGAACAGCCCATCGCCAACTACCGCTCCAACGCCTTCCCCGAAGTGGCTCCCTACCTGATGCTGGACGGCCATACGCTGGGCGCGATCCAGATCGTCATTACCGACATGGCTTGGGCCAAGCTGACCGAAGAGCAGCAGCAGGCCATTATGGAAGCAGGCCGACTGACCCAGAACTACAACGCCGAGCTCAGCGCCGACGAAGAAGCCAAGGTGCTGGAGCAGCTGAAGGCTGACGGCGTGCACGTCATCGAAGTGGAAGACAAGGCTCCCTGGGTGGAAGCCTGCCAGAACACCATTGAAAAGAACACTGCCGATCAGGCCGAGCTGTACCAGCAGATCGTGAACATGAAGTAATAGCGTTTCACAGGCGTTCACGCCTTGCCGGGGGAAGAGCGGTTTCTCTCCGCTCCTCCCCCGTTTCCAAGCCCACTTCGTCTGGAAGGGAGTCGGTCCTCAATGCCGAAAATCTTCAAAATTCTGGATAAATTCAAAATCGTCTATGACGTCACGGATAAGATCCTCATGACGATCTGCAAGCTGCTTCTGATCGCCGATATTCTCATCGCCACGCTGACCGTGATCCAGCGCTATGTGCCCAACGCGATTTTCCCGCCCATGCCGTGGGGGGAGCAGATGGTGCTGACCTTTATGGTATACATGGCCGTGCTTTCCGCCTCCTTAGCCATTCGCCGCAGCTCCCATATCCGCATGACGGCCTTTGATAAGTATTTGCCCAAGACGCTGGTCAAGATTTCGGACCTCATCAGCGACCTGATTGTTCTCCTGCTGGGCGTTATCATGGTGGTTTACGGTGCGCAGGTCTGCACCGGCCCGCTGGCCCGCTTTGCCAAGTACGAATCCATTCCTACCCTGAGCAAAATGTGGATGTATCTGCCCGTGCCCATCGCAGGCGCCGGTATGATCGTTTTTGAATTGGAAGCCATTTATCAGAATCTCCGGTCATTCTTCGTCAAGGAAAAAGAAGCGGCCGTTTCAGAGGAGGTGCAGGCGCTATGACCCCCGACGTTCTTTCTATCGTCCTTCTGCTGGGATCCTTTCTTCTTTTGATTGTTCTCCGAGTCCCCATCGCTTATGCCGTGGGCGTTTCCACCGTACTGTGCCTTATGAACATGGGCACTTCGCTGACCACGCTGGCCACGCAGATGGTCAAGGGCGTATGGTCCTACAGTCTGATGGCCGTTCCCTTCTTCATTACCATGGGCTGCCTGATGGGTACAGGCGGCATTTCCGATAAGCTGGTCGCGCTGGCCAACTCGCTGGTAGGCTGGATGCGCGGCGGTCTGGCCATGGTGAACTGCGTGGACAGCTACTTCTTCGGCGGCATTTCCGGCTCCGCTGCGGCGGATACCGCCAGCCTGGGCTCCATCATCATCCCCATGATGGTTGAGCAGGGCTATGACGATGACTTTGCCACGGCGCTGACCATTACCTCTTCCGTGGAGGGCATTCTGGTTCCGCCTAGTCATAACATGGTCATTTACGCCACCTCCGCCGGAGGCATCAGCGTAGGCGCGCTGTTTATGGCGGGTTATATTCCCGGCGCGATTCTGTGCCTGTGTCTGATGGTCGGCTCCTACATCATCTCCGTCAAACGGGGCTATCCCAAGGGCGAACCCTTCAGCCTGAAAGGCTTCCTGAAGCAATGCGGGCGTTCCATCTGGGCGCTGGCCGCCATCCTGATCGTGGTGGTAGGCGTTGTGGCCGGTGTGTTCACCGCCACCGAAAGCGCCGCCATTGCCGTCATCTACTCACTGTTCGTCAGCGTGTATGTGTACAAGGGCCTGAACTGGAAGGGCGTCTGGAAGGCGCTGAACGAATGCGTGGAAACCCTGAGCATCGTGCTTATTCTGATTTCCACCTCCGCCGCCTTCGGCTACTGCCTGACCATCCTGCACGTGCCGCAGTTTGCCGCCGACCTCATTACCGGCATTTCCAGCAATCCCATCGTACTGGCGCTGCTCATCAATCTGATCCTGCTCATTCTGGGCTGCATCATGGACATGGCCCCCATCATTCTGATCGCCACGCCCATTCTTCTGCCCATTGCAGAGAGCATCGGCATTGACAAAATCCAATTTGGCATTATGATGATGCTGAACTGCGGTATCGGTCTGCTGACGCCGCCTGTGGGATCCGTGCTGTTCATCGGCTCCGCCGTGTCGAAGGTTCCCATGGAACGGGTGGTGAAGGCCACGATGCCGTTCTACCTGTGCATGCTGGCCGCGCTGATGCTGATTACCTTCATCCCGGAAATCAGTCTGCTGCTGCCGCGCCTGTTTATCCATTAAGGAGTTACCTGCAAGATGAAAATGACATTTCGCTGGTATGGAAGCAAGGCCGACCCCATCCCCCTGCGCTACATCAAACAGATTCCCGGCATGACCGGCCTGATGGGACTTTTGGACAAACCGGCCGGGGCCGTCTGGGAAGAAGACGAGGTTCGTGCCCTTGTCCATGAGGTTCATGAGGCGGGGCTGGAGCTGGAAGTGATCGAAAGCGTCAACGTCCATGAGGACATCAAGCTTGGATTGCCTTCCCGCGACGCCTATATCGAAAATTATCGCGCCACGATTCGCCGTCTGGCCCGATACGGTGTCAAGGTCATCGTCTACAATTTCATGCCTGTGTTTGACTGGCTGCGCACCGATCTGGCCCGTCTGATTCCCGAAGACGGCTCCAACAGCCTGTATTTCGACGAAAAAGACCTGGGAGAGATGGGGCCGCTGGAAATCGTGCGCCGGACTGCCGATGGCTCCAACGGCTTCACGCTGCCCGGCTGGGAGCCGGAACGCCTCAGTCAGCTGGAAGAAACCCTGCGGGGCTACGAGGGCATGACCGACGACCGGCTGCGGGAAAACTTCCGCTATTTTCTGGACGGCGTCATCCCTGTCTGCGAGGAAGCGGGCGTGCGCATGGCCTGCCACCCGGACGACCCGGCGTGGCCCATCTTCGGCCTGCCCCGCATTGCCCACAGCCAGGCGGATTTTGACCAACTCGTGGCTCTCCACGATTCTCCGGCCAACACTCTCTGCCTGTGCACCGGCTCTCTGGGCTCCGATCCGGCCAACGACGTCCCCGCCATGATCCGCCATTTCGGCCAAATGAACCGCATTGGGGCCATGCATGTGCGGAATGTCAAGCATCTGGGCTACCACCATTTCCGGGAGGCCGCCCATCTTTCCTCCGAAGGCGATCTGGATCTGTACGCCATCATGAAGGCTGTTCACGACTGCTGCCCCGATACCTACATCCGGCCCGATCACGGCCGCATGATCTGGGACGAACAGGGCCGCCCCGGCTACGGCCTGTACGACCGTGCGCTGGGCGCCGCCTACCTGAACGGCCTTTGGGAAGCCATTGAAAAAAGGGAGGAATTTTCTTCATGAAAAACCTACAGCTGAATGAACAGGGACTTATGCAAAAACAAAATTGGAGGGAAGCGCAGATCGCGCTTCCCTCCTTTGACTGGAGACAAATGCGCCGCGAAACCTTCGCCGCGCCCCGCTGGGTGCATTTCGGCGAGGGCAATATTTTCCGCGGCTTCATCGCCGGGCTGCAGCAGCGGCTTCTGAATCAGGGGCTTGAAAGCGCCGGTATTCTGGCGGCTGAGACCTTCGACGACGGCATCATCGACCGCATCGATCTGCCTCACGACTCCATGACGCTGCTGGTCACGCTGCGCCCGGACGGCTCCACGGACAAGGAAGTGATCGCTTCCGTCGCCCGGGGGCTGAAAGCCTCTCCCCGCTTTCTCCCGGACTGGCAGGCGCTCTGCGCCGCCTTTGAGAACCCTTCGCTGCAGATGGTCAGCTTTACCATTACCGAGAAAGGCTACGCCCTTCGAAACATGGACGGTCAGCTATTGGAGCCCGTGCGCCGCGACCTGCAGAACGGGCCGGAGCAGCCCTGTCACGCCATGAGCGTGGCGGCGGCTCTGCTCCTCCGCCGTTTTCAGGCCGGGGCAAAGCCCATCGCTCTGGTCAGCATGGATAATTGCAGTCACAACGGCGAAAAGCTGCGTTCCAGCGTGCTGGAAATTGCCCACGGCTGGCAGGAAAAAGGCTGGGTGCCAGCGAAATATACTGCCTGGCTGGAGGACGAGGGGCAGGTCAGCTTCCCCTGGACGATGATCGACAAAATCACGCCCCGTCCTTCCGAAGCCATTGCCCGTCAGCTGGAGGCACTGGGCCTTGCGGACATGGCCCCCATCGTGACGGAAAAGGGAACCTATATCGCGCCCTTTGTGAACGCGGAAGCGCCCCAATACTTAGTGGTGGAGGATCGTTTTCCCAACGGCCGTCCCGCGCTGGAAGCAGCGGGCGTTTATATGACCGATCGGGAAACCGTCAATCGGACGGAGCGCATGAAAGTGACCACCTGTCTGAATCCGCTGCATACCGGGCTGGCGATTTTCGGCTGTCTGCTGGGCTATTCGCTCATTGCCGATGAAATGCGCGACGCCGACCTGAAGGCGCTGGCGGAACGAATCGGCTATACGGAGGGTCTGCCCGTTGTGACCGATCCGGGGATTCTGAGCCCCAGAGCCTTTCTGGACGAAGTGGTGAAGCAGCGTCTGCCGAACCCCTTCCTGCCGGATACGCCCCAGCGGATCGCCACCGACACCAGTCAAAAGCTTCCCATTCGTTTCGGCGAAACGCTGAAAAGCTACGCCGCGCGTCCCGATCTGGATATTTCCAGCCTGACGGCGATTCCGCTGACGCTGGCCGGATGGCTGCGCTATTTGCTGGGGATCGACGATGAAGGACGGGAAATGCCGGTCAGCGCCGATCCCATGCTGCCGGAGCTGCGCGCCGCGCTGGCGGACGTCCGTTTCGGCCACCCGGATACGGCAGGCAGCGTTTTGGATCCGCTGCTGGAAAACGCCGCGCTTTTCGGCGTGAACCTGCGGGAGCTCGGTCTGGCTCCCAGGGTCAAAGCCTACCTTGCGGAAATGCTGTCCGGCAATGGAGCCGTCCGGCGTACTCTGCAAAAGCATCTTCATTCATAATCACGAACAGACGGAGGAACCGAACGTGGAGCGACCGAACCGAAAACTGCGCGAAACCGGGAAGGACTATGCGCTGCGCGTTCTCAAAGAGAACATCATTCATCTGAATCTGGCCCCCGGCAGCATGCTCAGCGAAAACGAGCTGGCACAGCAGCTGGGGCTGAGCCGCACTCCCGTCCGGGAGGCTCTTCAGGAGCTCAGCAAGGCAAAGCTGGTGGAAATCTACCCCCAGCGGGGAAGCGCCGTTTCGCTGATTGACTATCGGCTGGTCGAAGAAGCCTGCTTCATGCGTCATGTGCTGGAATGCGCCGTAGTGGAACGGGTCTGCGGCCGCATCCAGCCGGAGGAGCTTCTGACGCTTGGCAGCAACGTGTCGCTTCAGGAGCGCTATCTGCGGGCCGGAGCCTGGGAGCGTCTCTGGACGCTGGATAACGATTTTCACCATCTGCTGTTCACAGCGGCCTGTATGGAGCAGACCTGGCAGATGATGACCGGCTTCACCGTTCATTTTGACCGGGTTCGGAACATGTCCCTGACGGCGGTTCGGAATCCCCAAATCGTAGCCGATCACCGGGCTATTTATGAAGCCCTGCAAAAGGGTGACGCTTCGACCGCCCGAACCGTCATGAGCAATCACCTGTCCCTCTACAAGGTAGATGAAAAAGCTCTGCGGGCGGATTATCCCGCCAGCTACTTCCAGCAGTCCTGAATTTCTGTTCAAAAAAACAGGCTCGCATCGTCGGAGATTTTCCGGCGCTGCGGGTCTGTTTTGGTTATTTCATCATTCTGTCCACTGCTTCCACAAAACGGTCGATTTCTTCCTCCGTATTGTAGATTCCTACGCTGGCCCGGATCGCGCCGGTTTCCAGCGTTCCCAGCCACTGATGAATAGACGGCGCGCAGTGCAGGCCCGCCCGGAGGGCAAACCCCTGCTCCGCCAGCCGGTCGCAGACCTCTCCCGGATCCTGCCGCTGGGGCACAAAGCTCACCACGCCCACCATGGGCGCGCCGTCGCTGCCCAGCAGCCGCAGCCCCCGCAGCTGTCCCAATCCCTGCCGCAGCCGCCGGGCCAAGCCGCGCTCGTATTCCTCAATCTCAGGCCGGTGCCGGAAGGCAAAGCGCGCCCCGGCCAGCAGTCCGGCGATGCCGGGCAGATTGGGCGTGCCGCTTTCGTAGCGATCCGGCAGGGATTCGGGCTGCACCATGCTTTCGCTCTGAGAGCCCGTGCCGCCCGCCACCAATGGTCTGGGCAGCATGCCCGGCCCCAGTGCCAGCACTCCCGTGCCGTGGGGGCCCAGCAATCCCTTATGGCCCGGCAGGGCGATCATATCCGCCCCCAGCTTTTTCAGCGAAACCGGCAGGATCCCCGCCGTCTGAGCCGCGTCCACCAGCACGGGGATTCCCATGGGCCGCAGGGCCTCCGTCAATGCCCGCACCGGCTGAACCACGCCGGTCACATTGCTGGCATGGTTCAGCACGCACAGCGCCGTTTTCGGCCCCACGGCGTTTCGCAGCGTTTCCGGCGACAGAAGGCCCCGGCTGTCCGGCTCCGCCACCCGCACGGTGATCTCCCCCTGCTGCTCCAGCCCCTTGAGCACCCGCATGACTGCGTTATGCTCCGCGTGGCTGCAAAGCACCTCGTCCCCCCGGAAAAGGCTTCCCCGAATAGCCAGATTCAGCGCTTCCGTGCAGCCGGAGGTAAAAAGAATATTATCCGCCGCGGGCGCTTCCAGCTCCTCCGCCAATATTTCCCGGCAATGCTCCATCACCCGGCCGCCGCAGAGGGACAGCTTGTGCCCCGACCGGCCCGGATTGCCGCCCAGCCGGGAAAGCGTGCCTGCCATGGCCCGGACGACCATGGGCGGCTTGGGATAGGAGGTAGCCGCGTTATCCAAATAGATCATTTTTTCTTCCCCATTTCCGCCTCTCACACTTGCGCGCTCCGCGCCGTATACTGTATGAGAAAGAAAGGAGGAAATGAACCTATGCAGGAAATCTTCGGCATCGCGTCCTTCCGCTCCCGGCAGCAGGTGATGAAATTTGAAGCCGCTCTCCGCCGGGCGGGCGTGCGGGTGCAGATCATCACCACGCCCCGAGACGTGGCCGTGGGCTGCGGCCTGAGCATCCGTTTTGAACTGGAGGACTTTGCCGCCGTGGAGGAGGTCTACCACCACACCCGTCCCACCAACCTGATCGGATTTTACCGGGTGGAGCGCAGCGGGCAGGGCCGTCCCGACGTATCGGCGCTTTAACGGCAAAAGCCGCGGCGAAATGCCGCGGCTTCTTGCTTTTGCCATAGGGCGCGCTTAATGCTGCACGTACTTCTGGATGAACGCGGGCAGCTCTTCCTCGCCCTCGCTGATGGAGAGAACGAAGTCCACGCTGTGGTTCTTGCTGATGGTCTCCAGACGCTCGAACAGCCATTCGGAGGTGGACAGATCCGCCTTGAAGAGCTTCTTGAAAGCGTCGATAAAAATCAGACCAAGGTCAAAATTCTGGGACACGATGCCGCACAGGAAACCCATGAACATCTGGTCGCTGGCCAGCTCGTATTCGCCGGCGTTGATGAACCGAACCTCATGCCGGAGGTCGTACATATAACGCGCGTCATCGTCGATAAAAACAATATCGTGCTTGGAATCTCTGCTGGCAACGTTGGCCATGTCAATAATGCGCTTGGTTTTACCCGAGCCTTTTTTTCCGGCAATCACCTGAATCAAGGGTAACGCCTCCTTCTACTATTTTCCCTGTTCGCGAGCGCCGTTCGACGCTCCCTTCCGGTACTATTATACATGATTCCCCGTGGAATAGCAACTTGCCCGGGCGGATTTTTCATGAACAAACCGAAAAACCCGTTACGGGCTTGGTTCCAGCAGGTCCCGAAGCTCCTGCATGGACAGATTGGGCAGTTCCCGTACCCTTGCCCGAACGTTTTCCGGGTCAAAGTGGCAGATGCTCTGATAATCGCACCGGCTGCAATAAGCCTGTCCGCCGTCCCGCACCGGGCAGATGTCCGTTTTGCCGTCCATCATTTCCTGCGCCAGCTCGGCGGCGGTCTGCCGGGCATGCTCCATCAGCGCGTTCATCTGGGGCAGGGTCAGAGCCTTGGCGTCCTTGCGCAGCGCACCGTTTTTCTGCAGCACAGGCGGCAGCACGAAGGGTTCCTCGCCCTTGTCCATGGCTTCCAGAATTTCCACATCGCACAGGGTGATGCCCCGCAGCCGGAAAAGCCTGCGCATTTCGCTTTCCACCGCTTCCGCCGCGTCGGTGGCCGTTTCCACCAGCGGATCGGCCACGTAGAAATAAAACGCGCCGGCAGGCTTGGAGCCGGGCTCCGCAGCCGTGCAGACCTCCAGGTACAAAAGCAACTGCAATTGCAGTCCCCACCATGTTTTGGCCGCTTCCAGCGCCTGTTCCGAGGATTTATAGTCGATGACGCGGAAATAAACCGTTCCTTCGTGATCCCAGCGGTCGATCCGGTCAATCCGCCCCCGCAGCATGATCTCCCGCCCGTCCGGCAGGCAAAGCACGATTGGCGGCAGTCCCTTTTCCGTGCCGAAGGCGGCCTCCGTCCGATCCAGCCGGAAACTGCCTGCCGCCAGATGCCGGGTAATGACCTCCGTGGCGCGCAGAACCGCGCTTTTCGCCTGATCGTACCGGGCCAGACTGCGGTCGCTGTCGCCCATGGGGCCGTTCATCAGCTCATCGTACAGCGGTGCAATGGCTTCCTCCGTCATCTGCCGTACCCGTTCCGGCGGCACCTCCGGATAGCCCTTTTCCCTCTTGGCCAGCCGGGAAAAACCGTCCAGCGCCGCGTGGTAGAAGTTGCCCGTTTCGATGGGGTCTACCTTCCACTCCCGAAGCACCTGCGGCCGAAGGCCGTAATCCAGAAAATGCTGGAAGGGACAGCCCGCGAACCGCTCCAACCGGCTGACGGACAGCGTTTCCCCGCCGTACAGCGCCCGGGCCGTCTCCGGGGTGATGGGCTGCGCGCTGCCGTCGTAGCGCAGCGCCCGCCATAAGCCCAACGCGGCAGGCGCCGTTTCCCGGCTGCGCAGCAGCTTCCGCAGCTTTTCCGTCATGGCCGGGGTCAGCTCGCTGCCGCCTTTTCCGTCCAGATACGCCCGCAGCTGGACGCTCAGCTCTGCCAGCGCCTGCACAGCCGACTGGGGCAGCGTATCTTCGGGCACGGGAGACTGGGGCAGCGCGGGCAAGATCTGTTTTTCCACCGTATCCAGCAAATTCAGCCGCCGCAGCGCCTTGCCCTCCACCGAGGTTTTGGCGTAGCTCAAAAACAGCAGCTTCGACGGCAGGGTCATCGCGCGCTTTAAGTCCAGCTTGGCGAACAGATTCCGGCTTTCATCCGTAACGCCCAAAAAACAGCCTGTCTTTTCCTGCGCATCCTGCCGTTCCTCCGGGCTCAGCAGGCTCTGCGTCTCCCGGGTCAGCACGCCGTCGTTCAGGCCCAGCAGGAACACGGCCTCCATGTTTTCCGACAGGGCATGGCCCAGTACGCCCACATGGAGCATTTTTCCTGCCGGGGGCAGCGCCGCCAGCGAAACCGCCGAGAACCCGCTTTCCAGCCGGGTGGCGATATGCTTCAGCGGGATCCGCTGGCGGTCGCTCAGGCGCACCATCTGATCCATCAATGTCAGGATGGCCTGCCAGACCTGACTGTTCTGTCCGGCCCGGACGGACAGTCCCTTTTCCAGCAGTTCCGTTTCTTCCTGCTGAAGGCGCTCATAGGCATTCACGTCCTTCAAAAGGCCGAACACCGCCGCCATGGACGCAGCCGCGTCCCTGGCCTGCACCAGCCCTTCCCGCATCCGAAGCACCGGCTCCATCAGCCGCCTGCGGTAGTCCTCGCAGCGCTCCCGCAGGCTCTCGTCCCCTCTGGTAAAGGGCGAAAGCCAGCGCGCCCGGTTAACGCCGCAGGTAAACACATAGTTTTCCAGCTCGCAGCTTTCGTCAAAGGCAAGGGGCGAATAACCGCTCTTGGCCATGCCCAGCACATCCCGGTTCTGCCAGCCGCCCGCCGCCGCTTTCAGGGCGCACAGCAGGTAACGGGGCAGGCCGTGAGACAGGGCTCTCAGCTTTTCATCGCTGTAAAAGGGAATGCCGCTGTCCCGCAGCGCGGCGGACACGGCAAAGGCATAGCCGCCGTCGTCCGGATACAGCACGGCGATCTTTTCGATCTCCATGCCCCCGGCCAGCAGCCGAAGAACCTGCCGGGTCATGAGCGTGGCTTCTTCGTAGGGACTCAGGCCGGAAGAGAGGAACACGCTGTCCTGCCTGCCTTCCATGGCACGGGGCCGCAGGGTGAACAGCCCCCGTTCCAGACTTTGAATGGCCTCCGGCGCGTCCAGCTCCCTGCGGGGATACGGCACGAATTCCGTGGTCAGCCCCGCTTTCTGCAGCATCTCGGTAAAGCGGCCCACGCCCTGCCGGATGGGCAGGAACAGTTCGCCGTCAGCTGCGTCCTCATGTTCCCACAGAAGCGCTACGCTCAGGCTTTCGCACAGCGGCGCGGCAGCGGTCAAAAGCCGCATCATCTGGTCGGGCAGCGTATCGAAGCCGTACACGTACACATGCTTTCCCCGAAGGAAGCCGCTGCTTTCCAGCCGTCCGGCCACGTATTGAAGCTGATCCTCGCTGTCGCTGAAACGGTTCCGAAGCACCGCTTCATACTGAGCGTAGATCAGCGTCAGATCGCCCAACTTTTCCCGGGAGATCCCGGCAGGCAGCTGTTCCGCGTACTCCGCCAGCATCTCCGGCGACAATCCGCCCCGCTTCAGGTCGGTGATCAGCGCGGCTGTTTTTTCCACAAAGCCGGTGCGCAGGCTCAATGCGCCGTAGTAGCCCAGCCGGTCTTCCAGCCGTTCCAGCGCAAGGCTGACCGCCATCCGCCGTCCGGCGCTGTTCAGCGGCTCCCGCTGATCCCGTCCGCCGTTTTCCAATACCCGCTCATAAAACCGGGACGGGCTCAGAATATCCAGATAAAACGAGCCTTCCAGATGCAGGCGTTCAAAAATTTCCCGTTCGGTTTGCAGGGTCAGCTGTTCCGGCACCAGCAGCACCACGTTTTTTTCCTGTCGGTTCCACTGCCCCAGTTCCTCAATCAGCGGGGCAAGCAGCCGATGAGGCCGGGCCGTCAGAATGCGAACTTTATCCGCCACAGGCAAACCTCCTTTCAAAAATCAAAAGCGCTGGCATTCCGCCGTTCTTCATGATATGATAGCACCACGGAAAGGAAGGGACAAGTCATGTCAGATCCCATTGTGGGCATTGCCACTGCCGCCGGGGAAGGCGGCATCGCCATCGTCCGTCTCAGCGGAGACGGCGCGGCTGATTTATTCCAACAGGTATTCCGGCCTGCGGGCAGCAGCCGCCCGCCCTACGAAAGCCATCGGCTGATGTACGGCCACGTGGTGGACGGCGACGAAATTCTGGACGAATGTATGGGCGTGGTCATGTACGCGCCCCACACCTACACCCGGGAGGACGTATGCGAGCTGCACACTCACGGGGGACGGGTGGCCGCGGCGCTGGTCATGAAAGCCCTGATCCGTCTGGGAGCCCGGCCTGCGGAAGCGGGCGAGTTCACCCGCCGGGCCTTTATGAACGGGCGCATCGACCTGTCTCAGGCGGAAGCGGTGATGGGCGTGATCTCCGCCCAGTCCGCCGCCGCGCTTCGGGCGCAGGAGGCCCAGCTGGAGGGCGGACCCAGCCGCTTCATCCGTCAGGCGCAGGAAGACCTGACCCGACTGCTGGCCGGGCTGGAAGCCCACATCGACTATCCGGACGAAATTGACGAATCCGAGGCGCTGGCCGGGCTGACGGACGGTCTGAACGCTCTGATCACCCGGCTGGAAGGCGCCGTGGACGAGCGATCGGCGCGCATTCTGCGGGAAGGCCTGCGGGTGGCGCTATGCGGCCGTCCCAATGCGGGCAAAAGCACGCTGTTCAACGCCTTTCTGGGCGAAGACCGGGCCATCGTCACCAGCATTCCGGGCACCACCCGGGACGTACTGGAAGAGAGTTTTTCCTTGGACGGCGTGAACGTGATTCTCTCCGACACCGCCGGTCTGCGGGAAAGCGACGACGAGGTGGAGCGCATCGGCGTGGAGCGGGCCCGCAAGGCCCTGAGCCGGGCGGACGCCGCCCTGCTTCTGGTGGATGCTTCCCGCGCGCTCGGCCCGGAGGAAGAAGCGCTGCTGCGCCAGCCCATGGCCTGCCCCTGCGCCATTCTGCTCAACAAGCAGGACGCAGGCGAAGCAATCCATCCGGCGGATCTGGCCGATGCAGCGGCTGGCCGTCCCATTTTCCCGATCTCCGCCCTGAACGGCGAAGGGCTTGCCCCCGTTCTGGACTTTCTGCGCGGTTTCCTGAGCCAGCCCAATCAATGGCAGCTGGTGCAGGAGCGGCACATGGCCTTAGCCCGTCAGGCGGCGGCCCGTCTCCGTCAGGCTCAGGCCGGTTTGGGCGTCGGCGCGCCCCTCGACCTTGCCGCCATCGACCTGCACGAAGCCCTCTACCTACTGGGCCGCATCACCGGCGACAGCGTAGACGAGCAGCTTCTCGACGACATCTTCTCCCGCTTCTGCGTCGGCAAATAGGCAGGGCAGGGGTAGTACCCCTGCACCCCGGACTGCGCGCCTATGGCGCGCAGGGTACTCGGGGGACATGCGGCTTGGCCGTGAAACTACCGCCGCTCGGCGGAAGGCCTCGCGGCTCGCGGGTCTGGCAGGGCGATGCCCTGCACCCCACCCCGCGCCCATTGGGCGCGGGGCTGCTCGAACGACATGCGGCTTGGCCGTAAAAACTACCGCCGCTCGGCGACAGGCCTCCCGGCTCGCCTGTCTGGTGTGCTTCCCTCCTGCTTGAACAGCATAGACCGCCATTCGGCGACGGGCCTCATGGCTCGCTACAACGGCTGGCGTATGTTTGAAAACCCGCTGGCCTTTTGCGCTGCAAAAATATCCAAGCCACATTGGAACTTCCCAACTTGCAAGGGATAAGCCTGCCCACCACAGACAGGGAAAATGGGAATCAGCCCATTCATCAATGCCGCAAAATCTCCCAACCGCATTGAAGCATCCCAACCAGCAAGGGGTAAGTATGCCCCACGCCAACTACGGGGGAGCAGAGCGGCGATAGGCAGCGGAGGGAAAAAGCCTTGCCCTTTTTGAAAGAGGAAAAGAGTGAGCACGAGCGCGCACGAACGTGGATGTTGTCAGTTTAACCATGCTGCGCGCGACATTGCGAACTCCCTCTTTCAAAAATGGGCAATAAAGGGCTTGCTTTCTTTGGTACTTTCTTTCGCGTCGAAAGAAAGTACTATCCCCCGTCGGGGCGGCAGCCCCATCCACTCGCGCCGGAGTCGGCGCGTCAATCCCCACGGGGGCAGGGGTTTGCGCCTGCGGGCGCACTGGGGGCTTTCCGCTCGCCCCCCTGCACCCCCTTCGGATCGCCACCCGAAGCAATAGAACACTCCATGGGGTTGCAAGCCCTTCTCCCGCGCCGGAGTCGGCGCGTCATGCCCCACTGGGGGCGGGGGGGATGCGCCTGCGGGCGCACCAAAGGGCTTTCCGCTCGCCCCCCTGCACCCCCTTCGGGGAGTCGGCGTACCAATAGGGCAGTGTATGCGCCTGCGGGCACACTAAAACGCTTTCCTTCTGGCGCCCCCTCTTCCCATCCAGAACCCAAATCGGCCGCGCACACCGCGCGGCCAATTTTCTTATTCTTCTTCAAACGCAACGCTCAGGTGATAATTTTCCTCCGCTGCGTCCTCAAAAACCCGCTTCAGCCGGGGCAGATAAGTCTCCATCTTTCCCTTGCCGCGGCGCGGCAGCACCACGACCAGCGATAACTCCTCCGTTTCGCTGGTCAGCTCGTCGTGCAGTGCGTCCAGATTCGCCCCGTAGTAAAAAGGAAATTCCAGCGTTTCCTTCAAATAGCGATGCAGGCTGACTTTTTCCTCAAAGTGCGTCAGATCCAGTCGTACTTCCCTCATTTTTTCTTTCCCTCCCCGGACTGCTTTTCTTCTTCCACGATCACCTCAACCGGCGTAAACGTCTGGTAATGATCGTTCGTGTAGAAAATCAGGCCGTCGTTGGAAAATACAATGCGTTCGCCGTTGCGGTAGCCGCCCTCGTAGTTGATGTCGCACTCCGTGTACTTGCGGCCTTTGGCTTCCGGCAGCAGACCTTCGTAGTTGCCGAAACGGTTTCCGCCGATCGAGCAGCCGGGGGCCACCTTGTCCAGATTGCCCTTGCGGTTGTCCCAGCCCAGATCCTCCGCGTCGTATTTGCTGATGAAATTGCCCGGCAGCTTTTCGTACAGCGTCAGATAGACGGCTACCTCCTCCATGGTGGAATACCAGCCGTCCTCCTCCACGGGATAATCCGCCGCGTAAACGATCAGCTGTTCCGTCTTGGCCTTGCTCTGCTTTTTGGAAGCCGCAAAGGCCGTAGTCAGACAGCCCAGCAGCGCCGCCGCCACCAGCAGAAGCGCCAGAAGCTTCAACCCGAAACGTTTTTTCATGCTTTCCCCTCTCCTTTTGCCCAACGATTAGAAATGGATCACATTCGACCAGGCCTGACGGCCCTGAGCGTCGATCAGATGAACGCGAACAAAATCCTCGCCGTAGCGGGAACGGGGATAAACGATCTTCGTCATGCCGTCCCCCGTCTTGCAGCGGTCGTCGGACCAGACCAGATGAGAATTAAACACCGCACAGGAAACCGGCGAGCATTCCACGGTAACGGTATCGTTCTCCAGCGTGATCTGGTGAATGCGCGGGCCCTGTGTGGCATAGAAACGGCCCGCGTCCAGCGCCTCCAGAATGGCCTGCTGGCTCAGTTCCTCCGCCTGTACCATGATGTAGCTGCGGCATGCGTCGCCGTTGTAGAAATGGCAGTCGTCCGCCGCCACATATTGGAAAAACACGCCGTTGGCGCTGGCCACGTCCAGAATGTTGGAGCTGTCCGCCCGTCCCCCGTTCCACGGCGTGCCGGAAACGGTGTTGTAGATTTCCGCCGCCGTTACATTTTTCAGGCTGCCCAGCGTTTCCACCGTGTTCAGCGACCAGTGGGGATGGGCGACGATGGCCCGCCCGCCGCAGGCCCGCATGGTATCGATGCAGCTTTGGGGCGACTCGCACCACTTTTCCCGCTGTTCCATAAAGGACTCGTTCATGCCGATGCCGATGATGTGCAGGGCTTCGTGCGGCAGCATGAAATCCATTTCCATGCCGGGAAGCATCAGCAGATTCTCCTCGAAATGAGCCTGTTCCGACAGCTTGCGGTGATCGGTCAGGGCGAGAAAATCATAGCCCGCCTCCCGGTACAGGGCGATCACTTCTTCCGGGGAACGCCGCCCGTCGCTGCGGGTGGTGTGGCAGTGGGTATTTCCGCGATAAAAGGGCCTGTCCGTCCAGAAAAGCTGCATTTTGCTTGCCTCCTTTGGCGTTTTTGCCAGTTTTTCCGGCAAAATCAGCCTTTTTATTATAGACCGTTGCGGCATGAAAAGCAAGGTTTCGGCGCGCTGCCCAGCCGGAGGGACAGGGAAAACACAATCCTCATTTTCAATAAAAAACGGGCGGAAGACCACTTCCGCTGTCAAAAAAGTGGAGGTGCAGGAGGCACTGCCTCCTGCCGGGGTTATAGGGGCAGAGCCCCTAACCCTTGTGCCGCAGCACTTTCCCCGCAAACCAGCGCAGCGCTGTTTGCGGGCAACGGCGGCCAACTTGGGGTTTTTCGACAGGCTGCAGGCGGAAGACCACTTCCGCCCCCAGTCTGTCAAAAAAGTGGAGGTGCAGGAGGCACTGCCTCCTGCCGGGGTTATAGGGGCAGAGCCTCTAACCCTTGTGCCGCAGCACTTTCCCCGCAAACCAGCGCTGCGCTGTTTGCGGGCAACGGCGGCCAATTTGGGGTTTTTCGACAGGTTGCGGGCGGAAGACCACTTCCGCCCCTAACCCGTTTTGAAAAATTATCCCTCCAGCACAGCCGGGTTTCCGTCCAGCGCGAGCAGGCCGCTTTCCACCCGCAGGGTTTTTCCCGGCTCCAGCAGATTTTCGTACCGGCCATCCGGCAGTTCCACCGACACCAGCGACGGCGCGCCCCGCAGACAGAAGGCCCCGGTCAGCCGTCTTCCTTCCTCTTTCCAGACCGCCAGCAATACGTCGTTCGGGCAAGCCTGAAGAGAATACGCACCCCGGGCAAAAATCGGTTCCTTTTTCAGCGCAGTCAGTCTCTGAATGAGCCCTTCCAGCGGGGCCGTCCCTTCCATGGGAATCGGATCTGCGTCGAACAGATCGGGCCGGTGATCGTTTTCCCATTCCTGGCCGCTGTACAATAGCGCCGTGCCCTTCTGGAAGAACATCCAGCAAAGCCAGTTCAGCCGGGTGCGGCGGTCGGGAAACAGATGCGCCATTCTCGGGCGGTCATGGTTTTCCAGAAAACGCAGCTTGGCATAATCCGCAGGATAAATGCTTTCCTGACGCTCCAAGGCCATGACATAATCCGTCAGTTCGGTTTTGCCCTGCACGTAGGACAGGAAATCGCCGTAAATATCATAGTCGTAGCAAAGGTCGAAGGCCTGATACAATTCGCTGTCGCTGTGGCTGACCATGCCGCGGTTTCGGTTGTCCCGGATGAATTCCGGCTCCACGGATTCCGCCAGCCACAGGCAGCCAGGCCGCACCGTTTCCACCTCCCGGCGGGCCCGCAGCCAGAATGCCAGCGGCACCAGCGGGGCCACGTCGCAGCGGAAGCCGTCCACGATCTCCGCCCACCCCTTCAGCGTTTCAATCTGGTAATCCCAAAGGCCGGGATGGGTATAGTCCAAATCAATAATATCCGACCATTCGCCGATTCGATTGCCGAAGCTGCCGTCGGGCTTATGGTAGAACCATTCCGGATGATGCTGCGCCAGCCACGAGTCCGGGGACGTGTGGTTGTATACCACGTCGATCATCAGCTTCATTCCGCTGTGGTGGACGGTATCCGCCAGTCTGCGGAAGTCCTCCATCGTCCCGTATTCCGGATTGACGGCCCGGTAATCCGCAATGGCGTAAGGCGAACCCAGCGCGCCCTTGCGCGCCGCTTTCCCGATGGGATGAATGGGCAGCAGCCATACCGCGTCCGCCCCCAGCGCCCGGATGCGGGGAATGTCCTTTTCTACGGCGGCGAAAGTACCGCCGTGATTCCGTACAAAAATGGAATAGAGGGTCATATTGCGCAGTTCCATCTTTCTTCCTCCTCTCGTTCCAAAACCAGCGCTTCGTTCAGGGGGCAGGCCAGCTCCACCGTCTGCCCGCCCTCATAAACCCTGCCGGTGAAGAAATGCTTCCAGCGGCCCTTTGGCAGATAGACCTTCCGGCCCTCCGCCCCCGGCTGAACGATGGGCGCGACCAGCAGACGGCGGCCCAGCATATATTCGTCCCCGCAGGCAAGCGCCAACGGATCCTCCGGGAAATCCAGACAGAGGTGGGCCATCATGGGGCGGTCTTCCTTCACGCAGGCCTTTGCTTCTTCGTAGAGCATAGGCCGCAGGCGCTCCCGCAGACGGGCGAAGGCGCAGGCGATCTCCGCAATGGAGGGATCGTTCCACCGGCTGGCCAGATTCCACGGGGAGCGGTCATTGTTCCATGCCGCGTCGCCGGTGGCGAAGAACTGGCCGTTCCGCGGTTCCGCGTGCCACTGCATCACCGGGCAGAAGCAGCCCATGGCCGTTGCCCGCAGGTACAGCTCCCGATCCGGGATCTCTCCGGCAAAGCCGCCGATGTCAAAGCTCCAGAACAGCACGCCGGACAGCCCGGCGCTGAGTCCGGCGCTGAGCTGGCCCCGCAGTTCCTCCCAGGTGCTCAGCTGATCTCCGGCCCAGTGAATGGGCACGGTCTGCGCACCCGTATACCCGGCGCGGCTGAACGTCACGCCTGAAACGCCGCTGGCCTGCATCCAGTCGTGATAGGCTTTCACGTATTGCATGGGATAGCGGTTGTGGGCCTCGCTGCCCGGCGTGCCGTCCGTCAGACGGAAGTCACTGCCGAACAGGAACTCGCCGCCGTCGGTTTTGAAGCCCTCCACGCCCATCTCCAATAAAGGCTGGCGCTTGTCAAACCACCAGCGGCAGGCCTCCGGGTTGGTGAAATCCGGCAGAAGGCTCCCGGCGAACCATTTGTCCGGAACCACATAGGGCGAACCATCCTCGCGGCGCACCACATAGCCTTTGGCAATGGCTTCCTCGCAGTCCCTTTGGACGGGCTCCACCTCCGGGCAGTCGTTCAGCGCCTTCAATACGGGAATCTGCCACAGCACCAGATGCAGCCCCTGCTGCCGGATGCGCCGCACGGTCTCCGCCGGATCAGGCCAGACCGCATTCCAGCGGTAGAAGGTGCTTTCATCGCTCCACGCTTCCAGCACCATGACGGAAGCCGGGCAATCATGCTCTTTCAGCAGGGAAAGCTGTTCGTCCACATCCGCGTCGCAGTGCCAGCCGTTGGCGCTGATCCACAGCCCGAAGGCCCATTCCGGCGGCAGCACGGCGTCGCCGGTTCGCTGAAGATAGGCGCGCAGCTGGGCGGCAAGGGTTCCCGTCAGCAGATACTCCTTCGTTTCCGGCCCGGCGGCAGATTCGATTCGGATGTTCCCATCTTCTTCAAAGGCAAAGCGGACGTTCTCTCCTGCGTCCCGGAACCAGCCGAAGCCGCCGTCCGTCAGGAACAGGGGCACCGGCAGATAGCTCCACGGCCCCTGCTGCGTAAAGTGCTCCACCACCTGACCGCAGCTGCCCCGGCCCTGCTGATCGGGGCCGTCAAACCGCTCGCCCGTGCCGTAGACATGATGATGGCCGCCCCGCAGCACCGTTTCCATCCGGGCGGGCGTTCCGTCCTGACGCAGGAACAGCATGATTTCCGTGCAGGAAAGCGTTCCCAGCGTCCAGATCGCTTCGCCGCCAAAGCGCAGGGGGCTTTCCGCCTCCTTGGGTTCCTGCCGCAGCGTCAGCGCCGTGCCGTCTTTCTCCCCTTCGGCACACAGATATACGCCGGGAATCAGCTCGGCCCAGCCGCGCCCTGTTCGAAGGGGCCGGGTCACGGAAACGGGGCGAAGAATGTCCGTTTCGAACCACGGGGTGCTTTCCTCTCCGCTGACAAAGCGATATCGCAGGGTTCCCTTCTCCGCCGGAAGCGCCCATGTATAGCAATGCTCCCGGGTTCCCGGGCGGCCCGGAATGCTTCGTCCGTCCGCGCTCTCCCATACCGGGGCCGCGCTGTCGCACAGACAGCCCAGCCGAATTTCCTGTCCTTCCTGCGGATGCAGGGGCTTGCGGTCGTAGCCGCATTCTTCAAAGGGCACCAGCCCTTCCGGCAGATGGCGTATCATGGTTTTTCCTCCCCGCATGCGTCAAAACTCGATTCATCCTGCGCAAAAACGCATTCTTCCAGACATTCGGCCATTCCCGGCGTTTGAGCCGTCAGCCGCAGCGTTCCCAGCAGCGAGGCGCTGCGTTTCTTTTGATTCAACAGCCGCCAGACCGCTTCCTTCTCATCGTTGGAGGTCTGCATGGCCTGAAGCCGTTTTTCCGCCCGGCGCTTCCAGTCGTCCTCCGCCACGGTGCAGCGTTCCAGATGGAAGGTATGAGGCGTCTCGTCCGTGGGAAGCTCTGCCGTCCAGCAGACAGCGTTGCGGGCCGGATCATAGGACGTTTCCATTGTTTCACCGTCCAGCCTGACTTCCGTAGGCACAAAGCCGACGGCTTCCACATGCCACGTTCTGCTTGGCGGCAGCAGGCGCAGAGCTCCCGCAGCCTGCAGGGTCAGTTCGCCGGTTTCCCATGAGAAGCGAACCAACGTGCGCGCCGACTCGCTCCGGATGCTTTCGCCGTCGTCCTCGTACAGTTCTATCTCTCCGTCCGCTCCGGCAAAAAGGCGCAGCGTCAGCTCCGCAGGCAGCCTGTCCGCACGAGGGTCTTCGCTGAGGGGAACGATCGCCCCGGCCGGGGCCAGCACCGGGTATTCATCCAGCGCGCGCCACAGCTTCATCAGCCGTCCGCCGGTATAGATCTGTCCGGTGGTGAAATCGAACCAGTACCCTTCCGGCAGCCACGCGGTAACGGAAGCCCTTTTCAGCCGGGCGTCCATGGGCTGGGTCACGGCGCAGACCATCAGCGACGGCCCGAAAAGGTACTGATCGGGCACGGAATACGCCTCCGGGCGCTCCGGCCAGCGGTAATAGACCGGACGCACCAGCGCTTCGCCCAGTCGGAAGGTGCGCTCCATGGCCGTATACAGATAGGGCAGCAGCCGATGCCGCAGGCGCAGCGCGTCCTCCATGGCCAGCTCCGCTTCCAGCCCATAGCTCCACGGCTCCTTGCCGGTAAAGGGGCTGCAGCTGGAATGAAGCCGCAGGATGGGCGAAAAAACCCCCAGCTGCAGCCAACGGACGGACAGCTCGTCGTCCCGAACGCCGTTCATGTGTCCGCCAATATCGTGGCTCCACCACGGGTAGCCCGCATTGGCCGCCATGGCGGTAAAACGGGGCTGGAAGGCCAGCGATTTCCAGCTCATGATGGAATCGCCGGAAAAGCCCACCGGGCAGCGCTGACTTCCCGGACCGGCGTACCGGGACAGGATCAGTCCCCGTTTGCCGTCCCGGCAGTTATCCCGATAATGAAGCTCATTGAGCACCCAGAGGGGATCCAGTCCAAGAATCGCGCTGGTGTTTCCCTGCTGCCAGTCGATCCACCAGAAATCCACCCCTTCTTTTTCCAGCGGATGATGCAGGCACTCCAGATAGGCCCGCAGGAACGTTTCATCCGCCGCGTCAAAATCCACGCACTGCTTTTCAGAAGCGTCCCGGCCCAGCGCCCGGCAGACGTTTTCGTAGGCCGCTTCGTGGGGCTGAACGCCCCCGGCGGGATGCAGATTCAGCGTCACATGCATGCCCCGGTCGTGCAGCGCCCGCAGGAAACGGGGCGGGTCGGGGAACAGCTCCCGGTTCCAGGTGTAGCCCGTCCATCCGCTGCCATAGGGCACGTCGGTCAGGTGCCAGTCCATGTCGATCACCGCGACCGACAGGGGAACATTCTTTGCGGCAAACTGTTCCATCAGCGCCAGATAGCTATGCTCGGTGTAGCGGAAAAAGCGGCTCCACCAGTTGCCCAGCGCCCAGCGGGGCAGCAGCGGGGCGGCGCCGGACAGGCGGTAAAAATCCCGCAGGCAGGCGGCGTAGTCGTGGCCGTAGCCGAAGAAGTACAGGTCCTCCTCCGCATAGTCCCGGGGGCGAAGCGCGCCATCCTCCCGCAGGATCATGGAGCGGCTGTCGTCCAGCACGGAAAACCCGTTTCGGGAGATCAGCCCATCCCCCACGGGAATTTCCCCGTCCGCCTGATCCAGCGTCCGGGCCGTTCCGCCCAGCGTGGACAGGGGCTGCCCGTAGCGCCAGTCGCTCATATAAGCGCTGAGCCCGCCCTTGACGGAAAGGCACAGTCCCTCTGGGGAAAAGGGCTTTTCATCATAGGAAAGATGCAGGCAGGCGGTATCCATCTCCACCCGGCCCGGAAAGCGCCGTGCTTCCACCTCCACCGGCGGGAAATCCCGGCATTGGACGGCGGTGGTGGGGCGGTCCTCAAAGCGCCCCTCGGACTGGTATTCCAGACGAACCAGCCGTTCCGTCAGAAAGGTGATGCGATAATTTTTGCCCGTCCATTGGGTGGTGGTCATGAGCGACCCTCCTTTTGCAAAACCGGGGAGCATTCCCTGCTTCGGCGGAAAATTGGGAAATGTTAGGACAATGCCGCACAAATGAGGTGGAGTGCATTTTTTGTCAGACGCAATGGCAAAACTCGAAGGTTTACTGGAGGTAAATCGAGAGTTTTGCAAGCAGCGGATGGCGGAAAATGCATCGCTAGTGCCGCTGCCGAATTGTGCGGTATTGCCTTAGGTGAAATATAGATGAAGTACAGAAAAGAACCGCCCGGTTTTCCGCCGGGCGGCGTTTCAGGGCGCGGAGGGGGCGTACCCGGCGCGCCCCTCCGGCTCATAAAGCAGTCAGAAGATCGAACGTCCGATCAGTCCTGCGCCGCCAGATAACGGGCGTAAGCGCCTTCGTAGATCTTGTTCATGTCTTCCAGACCCATGGTGTTCAGCTGTTCCACATAGGCGTCCCATTCTTCGTCGATGCCGCCCTCGGCAACCCAGCGGGCGCGGGTGGTATCCACGTAGGTGTCGATGTCCGCCTGCAGGAAGGACAGCTCGTTGTATTCGTCGGCGGTGTACTTCAGCTCGGGGAAGCAGGGGCGCACATACTGGGCGGTCTCCGCATCCATGGCTACCTTCAGGCCGTCGCCCTCGGTGGGATCCAGAATGATCTTCTTGTCAAACTCGACGGAGCAGTACTTGGGGCCGAAGTCGCGCAGGGAGCGATCCCAGTACCATGCGTCGGCGCTGGTGCCCTCCGGCGGGTTGTTCAGGGTGTAGGTGCCGTCCGCGTTGGCGGTGGTCACTTCGCCCAGGCCGCCCCAGAAGTTCTGGATGCTGGCTTCGCCGGTGTAGAACTGATCCGCCCAGCGCAGCACTACTTCGGGATGCTTGCACACGGTGGTGATGGACAGCTGGTTGGACTTGAGGGAATACAGGCCGTTCAGGTCGCCCTGCTGATAGCGTTCTCCGTCGGGGCCGGCGATGGGAGCGATGACCTTGTATTCATCCTTCCAGTTGCGGAAGATGGCGTCGTAGCTCCAGGCGTAGCAGAAGCCCACGCGGGAGACGTTGGGGTCGTCGCACTTGGCGTCGCGGATCTGGTCGTTCTGAGTGAAGAGCTCGTTGTCGATCAGGCCGTCCTGATAGAGCTTGTGGGCCCACTTGATGCCCTCTTTGTATTCTTCGCTGGTATAGGCGTAACGGACGGTGCCGTCGTCGTTGACCAGATAGCGCTGGCCGTACACGTCGGTCATGCCGAAGGGAGACAGGAAATCCATGCCCAGACCGATGCCGGTGAAGGGGATTTCATCGTTGGGGTCGCCGTTGCCGTTCGCGTCCTGCTCCTTGAAGGCGCGCAGCACGTTTTCCAGCTCGTCGATGGTGGTAGGCACTTCCAGACCCAGGTTTTCCAGCCACTTCACGTTGATGACCGGCACGTTGCAGGCCACGGGGCGCTTGGGCATCCGGGAGGGCAGGGAGTAGATGTGTCCGTCCGCAGAGGTGGAAATCGCCTTCAGGGCGGGCATTTCTTCGAAGGCCTTGGTCAGGTTGGGCATATACTGCTCAATCAGGTCTTCCAGCGGCAGGAAGTATTCCACGTTGTTGATGATGTCGGACTCGCTGAAGGTCTGGAAGCCCAGCACCACCTCGGGCAGCGCGCTTTCGCCGCCGGCCAGCATCACGGGCTTCTGGTTGTCAGCCCAGTCGTTGGAGGAAACGATCTGCCAGTTGACCTTCACATTGGATTCCTTTTCCAGATTGACCAGGAAGGGGTTGGTCTTGAAGGAATCGCCCATGGAACCCCAGCGCATCGTCAGGACGCTGATGGTGATGGGTTCATCCACGATGGGCATTCCCTCGGCGTGGAAGCCTTCGGGAATCTCCGCCAGAGCAGAGGCGCAGGCCAGAAGCATCGCAACGGCCAGAAGCAGAGACACCAATTTTTTCATTGAGGATACCTCCTTATTTTCCTAAACGGCGTCCGCCGTTTGGTTTCCATCATCTACAGGGCCTTCCGTCAGCCCTTGACCGCGCCGATCATCACACCCTGATCGAAGTACTTCTGCACAAAGGGATAGACGCACATGATGGGCACGGTTGCGACGATAATCATGGCATAGCGCATCAGATTGGCCTTGCGCAGGGCGATCAGCGCGGCCTCGCCGGTGCCCAGCGCGGACTGAATCTGCTGCGTGACCAGAATGTTGCGCATGATCAGCGCCAGCGGATACAGGTTCTCATCCCGGATATAGATCAAAGCGTTGAAGTAGGAATTCCACTGCCCCACCGCCGTCCACAGGGCGATGACGGAGACCACCGCCTTGGAAAGGGGCAGGGCAATCGTAAAGAAGAAGCGCAGGTTGCCGCAGCCGTCGATCTGGGCCGCGTCCCACAGATCGGGCGGCAGGCTGGTTTCAAAGAAGGTGCGGGCCACGATCACGTTGTAGGCGCTGACCGCGAAGGGAACCACCATCACCCAGAAGGAATTGTACAGCCCCAGCTCCTGCACCGTCAGAAAGATGGGAATCAGACCGCCGGAGAAGAACATGGTGAACACGAACAACCCCATCAGCGCCTTCCGGCCCCAGAGATCCTTCCGGGACAGGGCGTAGGCCGCCGGGATATTGACGGCCAGGCCGAAAAGCGTGCCCGTGACGGTGTAGAGAATGGTGTTCCGATAGCCCACCCAGACGTTGGGCTGGTTGAGCAGCTCCTCATAGCCGTCCAGCGTAAAGCCTACCGGCACGAACCAGACATGCCCGCCCGCCACAGCCGACGGATCCGAAAAAGAAGCGATCACAATAAACCACAGGGGATACAGAATCAGGATCAGCAGAATGGCGCAGATCAGGTAGAGCACCACGTCAAAAGCCACGTCCTTGGGCTGGCGGCGCACACGGTTTCTGCCGTGGGAAGCGGGAAGGCTCTGCTTGCCGGTTGTCGTAGTCATCCTCCGTCCCTCCTTAAAACAGACTGGTTTCGCCCAGCTTCCGGGTCACGCAGTTCACCAGGAGCAGCAGTACGAAGTTCACCAGATTATTGAACAGATTGACGGCGGTGGACACTGCGTACTGACTGTTGCGCAGGCCCATCTTGTACACGTAGGTGGCGATGATCTCGCTGGTGGACATGTTCAGGTCGTTCTGCATCAGAAAAACCTTTTCGAAGCCCACGTTCATCAGATTGCCTGCCCGGAGGATCAGCATAATGCAGGCGGTGGACATCAGCAGCGGCAGATCGATGTAGCGCATTTTCTGCCAGCGGGTCGCGCCGTCCACCGTAGCCGCCTCGTAAAGGGTGGGATCAATGGAGGAAAGCGCGGCCAGAAACACGATGGAATCCCAGCCCGAATGCTGCCATACGTCCGACCAGACATAGATGCTGGGGAAGCCGGAGGCGCTGGTCATGACGTTGGGCGCGTCCTTGCCCAGCAGCCGGTAGAAAGCGCCCACCAGTCCGCTGGAGGGAGAAAGCCAGATGAGCAGAAGGCCCACCATGACCACCGTGGAAATGAAATGCGGCAGATACAGAATGGTCTGAAACGTGCGGCGGAAGCGCATGGCGGTGATCTGGTTGATCATCAGCGCCAGGATGATGGGAATCGGGAACCCTACCGCCAGACTGTACAGGCTCAGCCGAAGGGTATTGCGGATGGTCGCCTCGCACTGATAGGAATTGAAAAAGCGCTGAAAATTTTTGAACAGCGGATCCGCCCACGGGCTTCCCAGAATGCCCAGTGAATTCTTGTAGTTCTTGAACGCGATCACCACGCCGTACATGGGCTTGTAGGCGAACAGGATCAGCAGCACCAAGGAAGGCAAAAGCAGCAGATACAGACCCCAATTCCGGCTGATTCGTTTCCACGTTCCCGAACGATTCATACGGTGTTCCCTCCTGCTCGGTTTTGATTTATCGCTTAACTTGGCTTTACTCTATCACCGAAAATTTTCCTTGTCAAGAACAATTTTTGATTTTTTTGCCAAATGCAGTCGAAAGTGTTGAAAATACTATGTTTTCTTTTTTCGTTTTTCTTTTTCAAATCCAAAAGCAAGCCCGATCAAAGACGGGCAAAAAGGAATTTTTCATCCCATTTCCCTCATGGATAAAAAGTTTAGCGTTCAACCCATTGCAAACCAATTCGGGTTGTGCTATATTGATAGAAAGCACTTTGCAAAGGAGGCGGCACGTTGATTACCCTCAAGGAAATCGCACAGGAGGCCGGCGTCAGCATGACCACCGTCTCCAACGTGCTGAATGGAAATTCCGGCCGGGTCTCCGCCGACACTGCCGAGCGGATTCAGGCCATCATGAAAAAATCCGGCTATGTGCCCAATCAGGCCGCCCGGTCGCTGGCCCAGCGGGAGTCCCACATCATCGCCGTCATCGTTCAGGCCTCGCCGGGGGAAAATATCTTCCGCAACCCCTATACCGCGGAATATGTGGGCGCGCTGACGCTGGAGCTTCAGCAGAACGGCTACTATCCCCTGATTCGTTTTTCCGACAATTACAAGGAAATTGACGCGGATCTGCGGGGCTGGAACGTGGCGGGCGTGATCTTCAGCGGAGCCTACAACCGGCATCTGCACACGCTGCGTTCTCTGACCGACATTCCGACCGTCTTTACGGATTGCTATGTCCGCATTCCGGGCGCGAACCACGTGGGGATGGACGATGACGCAGGCGGCCAGCTGGCCGGGGAATATCTAATCCGAATGGGACACAGGTGCATAGGCTTTTTGGGCAATAACGTTGACGAAAGCGACGTAGACCGCCACCGGCTGGAGGGCTTCCGGGCCGGTCTGGCCGAAGGCGGCGTGGAGCTGGACGATGATTTCATCCTGCATAACCGGGAAGCGCTGTTCCCGCCGGAGCCCCTCCGCAAAATCATGGCGCTGCCCGACCGCCCCACCGCCTTTTTCTGCACCTCCGACCTGGCGGCGGTCCAGCTGATGCAGGCGTTCTCCCAGCTGGGCTTCCGGGTGCCGGACGACGTTTCCGTGCTTGGTTTCGATGATCTTCCGCTGGCTACGCAGGTGCAGCCTGCGCTGACCACGCTGGCGCAGGATATCTCTCAGAAGGCGCATCTGGTGGTGAACATGCTGCTGCGGCATATCCGCCAGCGGGCGCTTGCGCCTGAAAGAACGCTGCTGGGCACCTGGCTGGTGGAACGCCAGAGCGTCCGCCGTCTGGAACCTGACAGTCAGCAGGTCGACCTGTCAAAAACGTCCGAAACCGCTATCGAATCATAGAAGGGAGCGTATCCCATGGCTTATCAGGTTACTGGCAACGAATTTCTTTCTCTGCCTACCATCCGGGAAAGCGACGGCGCGGTAGAAGGCATCACTTTTCTGTACATGCAGGTGAAGGGCCTTTTGGAGCTTCGCGGAAACGCAGGGCTGATTCGTCCCTATTGGGAGCTGGACGAGCGCCGTCTCCCTCTCCGGCCCGTATGGAGTCGTGCCCATTGCTGGATCCCCAGCTTTACAGCGGAAGAACAGGAGCTGCGCTTTTCCTGCACCTATCTCACCCCCGTCGGCGAGCGCGGGCTGATTCTCCGGCTGACGGTGCAGAACCTTGGTTCCGCGGCCCGCGCCGTTCGTTTCGGAACAGAGGGCGAATGGGCGCACACCCTGCACGAAATCAACGAAACAACGGAGCTGACCGAGGGCAGAGAGGTCTATGAATCCGGCTGGAATCACATGTTTATTTTCAGCCAGAAGCCGGGACTGCCCCTGTTCGCCTTTGCTCCCTGCATTTCCGACCCGCAGCAGTTCGCAGAGATCGATCAGCAGGGCCAGTGGAGCCAGAAGGGCTTTTCCTACGATATTTTCCGCCAGACGATTCTCCAGCCAGGCGAACAGGCCATGCTGGATATTCCCTGGGGCGTGGGGTATGACGGCGTGGCCGCTTCCACCAGCGCCAAGGAGCTGCTTCGTCAGGGCTTTGAGACCGTGTATGACCGCACCGTTCGCTGGCTGTCCGCCCGAGAAAAGCATCTTGCCGACCCGAAGCTCACCGAGCTTCTGAACACCAACCTGTTCTTCGCTTTTTTCTATGCCTCCGGACGCACGGTCGATACGGAGGAGCTATGTCTGATGACCAGCCGCAGCCCGCGCTACTATGTTTCTGCGGCCTATTGGGACAGGGACAGCCTGCTGTGGGCATTTCCCGCCATATTAGCGGTAGACAGCGCTTACGCCCGGGAAATTCTGACCTACGTTTTTCGCCGTCAGGCCCGAAACTTTGGCGTTCACAGCCGTTTTATCGACGGAACCATGCTGGAGCCGGGCTTTGAGTTGGATGAGCTGTGCGCTCCTGTCGTTGCTTTGAATCGTTATATGGAACAGACCGGCGATGAAGCTTTTTCGAAGCACCCCTTTGTGCAGGAGGCTCTTCAGATGATTCTCTGCAGACTGCGCGAAAAAAGGCATCCGTCCATTCCCCTGTACGAAACCTTCCTGCAGCCCACGGACGATATGCACAACTATCTTTATCTGACCTATGACAATGCGCTGGTTTGCTATGCCCTGAAAGCACTGGCCAAGCTGCTGGACCGTCCGGAATTGATGGACGAGACAGATAAAACCCGCCAAGCCATTTATGAGCACTGCGTCAAGGAGCAGAACCACAAGCGTTTCTTTGCCTGGTCTGTGGATCTGAACGGTCATTACGACATCTATGACGAGCCGCCCGGAAGCCTGCTGTTGCTTCCCTTCTATGGTTTCTGCGAAGCAGAGGATCCGATATGGCAGAACACAGCGGCCATGATTCGGGACGAAAGCTACGCGCTGTCCTTTGCCGGTCATCCCATCGCAGAAATCGGCTGTAAGCATGCGCCGCACCCGTGGATTCTCTCCATCTGCAACAGTCTGCTCAGCGGCCATGCGGATAGCGCGCTGCTTCATCTGAGCCGCACACCGCTGGACAACGGCGTTGCCTGCGAAAGCGTCAACGAGGATACAGGTCTCTGTGAAACAGGCGAAGCTTTCGCCACCTGCGCCGGTTTCCTGAGCTACGCGCTGTACACGGTTTGCTCCCCTGTCGATTAAAATCATCCTCATTTCTGCCGCAATTTCCATATGGAAATTCGAAATTTATTTTTTCATTTAATGAAGGCAATACTGCACCACCTCATTTGTGCGGTATTGCCTTCATTCTTTCGGCGACTTCAATCTGGGTTTGTTTGGGCTGCGATTAAAGTGATTGCTTGAATGGAGAGTCCAGCAGCAATCTTTTCTTCATAATTTCTGCAGCTTCCGTGTTCGCATTTTACAGGTTGCGAATCCTGCGCAGCCCAGCTTTTGATAAAGAGACAGAAAAACGCGGATATGGAAAATCGGAGCCGCCCTCCGCAAGGCAGCTCCGATTTTTGGAGAGGAAGTGTCCGAGTCCGCACTCCGACACTAACTGATTGCACGAATACTATAGCGGACAGGTGAGGCAAAATCATGTAGAAAATAAGAAAAAACTATTGCAGAAAAATTGATTTTTGTAATGTTCACGAATTTTGTGTCAAAGTGACGGGAAATGGAGGCTGTTTTCCGGAAAAATACGTTTTTAGGGAAGAAAAAACGGAAAATCTAGTTGACAGCACCCGCCAAACATGGTAAAATCCTATCTTGTCAGCGGATAAACCTGTAGGGCTTGTTTCCTGGGTCGCACGGTTTGCGCCTGTAGCTCAGCTGGATAGAGCAACGGCCTTCTAAGCCGTGGGTCAGGGGTTCGAATCCCTTCAGGCGCGCCAGACATGGTGGGTGTAGTTCAGTGGTAGAGCGCCAGATTGTGGCTCTGGATGTCATGGGTTCGAACCCCATCACTCACCCCATTTTTTTATATCCTTTTTTGGGGTATCGCCAAGCGGTAAGGCACGGGACTTTGACTCCCGCATTCGTAGGTTCAAATCCTGCTACCCCAGCCAAACCGCCGCAAGGCGATTCATAGGATAAGAAAGCGCTTCCCGGTTCGGGAAAGCGCTTTTCTTGTACCTTCTTCTATACATCAAACGGCGGCCCGAAAGCCGCTGAAAAGAATGCTCTTTGTCAAAAGCAGGGGTAAGCAGGATTCGCAGCCTGTAAAAGGCTAACACGGAAAAGGTACTTTCTGCAAAATATTTGAAGAAAAATGCGATATACACATCACATATTACTTGTAATATTTATGCTGTCAATACCACGGGTTAGTTTACCAGTAGCACCACACCAACGGCATGTGGCGATGCTTGAGTCTCCATTCCAACAATTTAATTTGCCGCAGCTACAGTAAAAAAATCCTTTTGCTCCGCAATAAGGGCATCCAGGGTACTCTTCTCCTTGGATCAACGCGCCGGTAATCGTAGTCTTGTCGTATTCTTCATGAAGAGCAGCCTTTTCTTGAATCGGAAATGCCCAAGTATATTTCCAATCGCGTCTAGTACGCTCAAAACGAATACCATACATTTTCTTTGTCTGAGCGCATTTGCTCAGCGCAATAACGGCAGTCATGATCTAACCTCCTTATATAAACAAAGAAATAATAGATACAATCAGAGCGACAGCAACGCCGCCCAAGGCAATGCCCAGCTTTGTATTGATGGACTTATTCATGTTCTGACAATACTTATACAGCTGATCCATGTTTGTGGCTTCGAGCCTGGCAACGAAAGCATCATATTTCGCTTCAAGCCGTTGACTTAGATCTACAACACGCTTTTCAGTATCGGAAAGCTGCGCCAAACGAGCATTCATCATTTTCTCAAGTTCTTTCAAAAATGCGCCGTACTGTTGATCGGAGTTCTCCTTCATCTGCCCCTGAACGGCTTGAATATTTTCAATCACAGCTTGAAGCTGTTTTGCAAACGCCTCATTTACTCTTGCCAAATCAGCCGCGTACTGCTCTTGAACTTGCTTTAGCCCTGCAATATGTTCCGCACGGTCTTTTTGCAGCTGAGCATCCAAATTCTCGGGAACCTTCGTGATGGCTCCTGCCGCATCGGCGACTCGGATAGTATAGCTCTCCATCGAAGAAGTCAGCGTTTGAGAATAAGCAACTTCGGCCTTCGCCAATTCCTCTAAATGGCGCTTTTGGGTAGCTTCTGCTTGGGCTTTCAATACACCCGGTACCTGAGAGATTGCGCTTTCTGCAAGGGAAACCTTTTCGCTATATTTTTCCATGAGGGTCGCAACAGCGGTTTGGTACGACTGATGTTCATTGCGAACTTCCTGTACAAACTTCTCAGCTTTCTTTTGGAACAAATCACTCAGCTCTGGTGGCAGTTTCTCCAATTCGTCTTGCAACGCTTTGGTACGAACTTCAAAAGATTCTGTTTGTGTTTTTGTAAGAGAAGCGACAGACATCAAAATCTTCATCAATTCGTTTGAGTCCTTTATGTTTTTGTGGAAATGATCTATCTCTCGTTCCAGTTCCTGAAGGGTTGTAAGCATATATGTTCTCCTTTCTATCAGCAAAACTGCTTGTTCAGCCGTGTTGCTAACATTCCATAGTAAACAGTATCCTTATCCGCGCTTTTATAAAATGCATCGCATATACTAATTGGGTCACCGCCGAATAGTGTTCCGATTTCACTCAAACAGCGAATGGTCTCAAATCGTCCTTCGGCATTCAGCTTGGCAAAAACCCTGCTGATGGCATCCATCAGCTCCTTATTTTGTTTGGCGGGTGTATTTCTGATAATGCGGTCAAATCTGCTCTTATCAAAACGCGCATACAGTTTCAGATTGCCAAGGAACAAGAAGCAATCCAAATTATACATGTACCGATTGCTGTTGATTCGTTCTACATTAGTCAGCGTATTGCGCCCTATTCCTTGTGCGACCTTATCTGCAATTTCTTTGAGTGAAAGTTTGGAATAGTAGATCTCATCGCTCTTAATTTCAATGAATGGCAGTGTGAAATACTCTCTGATCTCCTCAGTTACTTTCTCGCTATCGCTCTCCTTGTTCGCTTCTGCAAACTCAAGGAAGTCCAAAATCTTGATTACAGTGGGAACGTCTGCTGCTCGCTGCGTTTTAACGATTTGTTCCCGATTAGAGCCAAGCGAATCATAGTATTCTGTCGCGCATTTTTTCACACGGTTCAAATCACAGTCATTACCCAGCGTCATCATTATTTCCATTTGACCACTGGTTTCATCCGTGGAATACGAATACCAGTCTTTAATGAAACCTATCACGTATAGCATATATATGTATTTTTTGGTCATGTTAACAGTTGCGATGGGATACTTCCGCGTATTGATATCGCGACCAGTTCGGTTCAAATCGTCATAGATTTCCATGATTTTTCCGAGCAAATCTTCCTTGGAGTCGATATTGTTGTTGAGTTTGCGATAGCAGTCAGAATAATCATTGCTGATGTTGTTGAGAATCTGAGCTATATTCGGAATTTCAAGCTCTCGTTTGAGTAAAATCGATGGAACATTATCTGGTACAGGGTCAAGATAAAACACATATGAGTTTACAGCTTCATTGGCTCGTCCAGCTCGTCCGATCTCTTGAACAAATTCATTTTTTGATACGGGCAGGCCAAAGTGAATAATGTTTTGAACATTCGGCAAATTGATACCAATACCAAGTTCTTCGCTTGCAACCAACACCCTGCATTTCTCATCCGCAAACAAATGGTATGCGTATGTGTTTTCTTTTTGGAAAACATCTGCCTCATAGCCAATCGCCTGGGCCACCTGGAAGGAGACCGCATCGTTCTTGGTAAAAACGATGGTTCGTTCATTCCTTCGTATTTGCTCACCCACAACTTCGCACACTCTTTCAAGCATTTCGTCAAAGCTATGAAGTGCTTGAAAATGATAAGAAATGTTGTACTTTTCAAATGCAATAGGCGAAAAAATGTTTTGCTGTGGAATTTTCAACTGCTGCTGGATATCCTCAACAACCGTATAATTCGCAGTCGCTGTAAAGCCAAGGAAGGTAATCCTGTCTAAAAACTTATTCAAAAACTTCGAGAGCATCAAATACTCCGGACGGAAATCATGGCCCCAGTTAGAAAGGCAATGGATTTCGTCCAGCACCACATAGGAGATAGACGGTCCCGGAGCCACCTTGAGTTCCTGCATTACTCTTGACTGCTCATTCCTTATGAACTCATGTCCGCTATTGATATGTCGGCATTTTACCAACAAATGTCTATTTTGGAAAGTGGCAGGTGTAAGGTACATCAAACTATTTCGCATCTCAAATTGACTGAAATCATTGTCAGTTGTCAATTTCAGATGAGATACATTGTCCATATGATGGAACTTTTTTAAGTTTCTAATCTGATCTTCAATCAAAATCTCTGTAGGTGCAAGAATAAACATTGGCAGAGGCTGCAGCAACGATGCAAAGTAAAAAATCAAAGACTTGCCGCTACCGGTAGGCATAATGCAAATGGAGTGGGCGTTCGTTCCCAACATGTTTTTCAGGGCGATAAACTGTCCTTCCTTGAAAGAATCAAAAGGAGAAATTTCGCCAAGCAAATACTCAAGATCCGGAAGCAAGTCGGTATCGAGCTGATAATTGATTTTTTCTCCAAGCCAAAGCTCGCGGGCGTTGCAAGGGACTTTGTTTTCTTCAATATAGACACCATTGATCTTCTTGTCAAGAGAGATTTTAATTGCATTTTTACTTTGAGTTGTTCTTTCAAGGCGGCACTTCTTGCCGACTCTCATAAGCCTTAAAAAACGAGCAACGTAGTCGTTGATGATCGCAATAGCTATATTCAGTTCTTCGCCTTTGCCAGAGTAAATTAGGTCAAGTTTTTGGCCAACTGCGCCATTCTTTATCAGCTGAAGAATAATCATCATCAACCGGAACACGCGCTGATAGTTTATTTGGAATGTAGTAGATATGGTGTTCAAATAGTGCGGGTAGTCTTCCGGCGTAATACAGCTATTCCTAACAAGGTAGTTATAAACCAATGCAAAAACGGTAGGAGCTTCACTGCAATGCTTTTCACTTATACCGCAAATAAAAAAGCCATTGTCCGTATTGCCTACGCCACAAGGGATGTATATTTTGCCTTGGATTTTATTCAGGCGGACATTCGTATAGTAATCAACCTGGTCGGACTTATCTGTGAAATCTATCGCTGTTGGCTCAGCCGGATCGTCATGCGAACTCGGAAGTTCCATATCTCCCCACAGCTCTTTTTTACCTCCCAAGAGCCTTTCTTCTTTTTCTTTATCCAATTGTGCTCGTGCCGCCTGCATCTCTCTGATAACAGCGCCATCAATTGCAGCAATCCACTGATCCACAGCCCAAGTTGCCTTGTCTTCAAGCATCGAATGCTGCTTAATCAGTTTGGTAATTGCATTGCTGCGCTCCAGATTTCCAAGCGGGAATTGCGATTGAATGGATGTAACGATACCTATATCATACGCATTCATAAGGGCGTTGATTTTGGGAACATCGTTATTAAGGGCATCACTCAAAATTGCCTTTGTAGACTGCCTTTCCAAGAGAGTGACAGCATGACCATGCAATATCTGTTTAAGGTTCATATGTTCATCTCACTGCAATATTTTTCTGCATTACACAGCATGAGTTGTATTCACCGGGTGCCCTATTGGCCCTCCATACCGTCCTCTCCAATAGAAAACTGATCAATAATTGTTTTTGAAGATTTTTCACTCTCAATGAAGCTAATTACATCTGTTTTTTCAGGGGCAGACAGCTCACTTTTCTGTTCTGAATCAACGGATGGAGGAGCAGAAATCTCAGCATTCAAATGCTCGTCAGGGGCCTCGGTTTCAGTTTCAAAGTCCTCTGATATAACTGCTCCATCCGGAGTGATGCTGCTTTGGTACGCCGCAGCAGCAGAAGAAAGCGCAATCTCAGCAGTCTTAAACCTCTTAACTGCATCTTCTTGGGTTTGCTGAGCAGCCGCTATGGCTTCTTGTGCTTCATTTGCTTTTTGAATACAAAGATCATAGTTCATCTTCGCCTTTTTCATAGCCGCCAGCACATACTCTTGCTTTTCGGCAGCGAGTGTAACTTCACGTTCTGCCTGCTCTCGCTGGGCCTTGGCATTCGAAAATTCGCACTGTGCCTTCAGCACTTCGATGAATGCTGTTGAAAGCGTTGCAGAGACCATACCGGCGATAGAAACATCATCACCGCTGCCTTTGCGAGAAAGTCCCGGCAAAAATGCTTGGATTTCGGCTTCTCCCGTTTCACGACCATGCTCTGCGAAAATAGCAAGGATAGAACGGTAGAGAACATACATTTCCTCTGTGTTCGCATAGGAATCATCTATTCCATCCGTTCCCATCAGCGTCGCAATGGGACATTCCCTCGTAAAGAAGTAACGGAATTCTTCTATCGCTTCGGAATCACAGATAGAGGTAGTTATGTTTGCTTGGCAATCCTCGTCCCACGGGATGGGTTCGTACATGGAACCATCCTGCGAAATACAGACGCATTTACCATCGCCAATTTGTAAGCCGAACCAATAATTTTTTGTCTGGCAAGCAGCAATCAGAGTAGTGCCATATGCTTTTTCCTGACTTTGACCAGACATATATCTTTTCTTGTACTTTTCGGAAACCTTAGACAGTTCTTCGTCCGAAAAAGGATACTTTTCCAAATCAGCATCAACAGCCGCATACCAATTAGCCAAGATATTCTTTGCCAGCTGCTCCAAATAGGCTTCACTGTCTGTAGAAATATCAACCGCGCTTTCTTCTACGGTTTTTATAAACTCTCTAACGGCGGTAATCGTAGCTTCAACAGCAAAACTCGATCCTCTATCCGTTCTTGGATAATTGTCGCTTCCGTGACCATCAGCAACAACAACGACAGCCATTGAATTGTCGGAATAGCAACCAGAAGAATCCTGGCATACCTTATCCGATTTGATGTGATTGTATCCTTGTTCGGAAAAAGCGAAATCATATATTGTATTCATTGCTTTCCTCCGAAATGGGGTTTACCAATCGCCCCAGCCGCTATCATCGACCTGAATGGGAGTATCACTTCCGCCCGTTTCCTGAACGATTTCGTCCTTTACTTTCTGAACGATATTTGCAGAATCTTCTTCAGGAGAGGTTTCAACGTCAGAAGTCTGTTTGCTATGACTCTGAAACTCCGAAGCGCGAACACTGACCTTACGAATAAGGGCTTTCAGCGTGTGCTTATCGTTGACCGCGATGACAGACTCGGGGGTTCCGGTAAAGGTGGCCAGAACTCTTTTGTCCGCATCTTCGCCGATAGCAATAGCAATCTTGATGGCGTGCTTGAACCAGTTGTTCTTTTTCAGCTGTTCCAGCCCCTTTTCCCAATTATCGGTAGGGCCGCCATCACTGAACAGCAGGATGACGGGAGCGTATGCGCCAGTCTGAGACTCAAGGAACTCATTTCTGGACAGTTTCTTGTCCAGCTCTGTGCAAGCAGCGCCAAGATCGGTCAAACCATTTGTATGAAGGTCGTTCCAGATTACATCACCAATACCGATAGGACCGGAAGAAGGAGTAATCCAAGAGCAACCGTTGGAGAACTGCATGATAGCTACACGAATTTCAGCATCGTCGTTGGCAGTGGAGATGTCGGGCAAGTCCACGGTGATTGCTTCTTCCATAGCAGAGTTTACGGAGCCAATCTTGTCGCCAGCCATACTACCAGAAGTATCAACGACATAGAACAGGGTCATGATTTTGCGGGGAGAAGGAGTAACTTGATCTAACAGTGACATGATTTATACCTCTCTTTTTATATTTTCATCGTTGCTGTAGACTGATTATTTCCGAAGAAGTCAATGACGAAGCCATTCTTCATAGGAACCACGCTT
>SFGO01000141.1 GCA_004556545.1 Clostridiales bacterium | reverse complement strand
TGCCTGAACTCCGGGTCGCTAACCGCCTTCGGCGGTTGTGCCCACTGGGCACGCGCTTCCCTACGTTCCCCCCTGCACCCCTTCGGATCGCCTCCGAAGTAAATGAGTACCCCATGAAGGTTATAAGCCCTTCCCTCACGCCGGAGCCGGCGCGTCAGGCCCCGCCGGGGCAGGGGGTATGCGCCTGCGGGCGCACTGGGGGCTTTCCGCTCGCCCCCCTGCACCCCCTTCGGATCGCCACCAGAAACAATAGAGCGCCCCATAGGGCTGCAAGCCCTCCTCCCGCGCCGGAGTCGGCGCGTCAGCCCCGCCGGGGCAGCCCCACCCCACGCCTCCCAGCATGAAAACAGAGCAGGAATTTTTCCCTGCTCTGTTTTCATGCATACTCCTTTATTTCTTTTTCTTTTCCTGCGTCCGTTCCGCAGCCTTGTTCAGACTGTCCTTGTACTTCCCGAACGGACTTTCCGGCTCCTGATGAATCAGCTCCGTGTCCAGACTGTGATAACAGCGCTTTCCAAAGCCCGCAGCCAGCATGAAACGCAGCTTCACCCATAGACGCTGGGGCTTGTAGAGGGCGTTGAAAATGTCCCGAGCCTGAGTAACCAGCTTTTCGGTGGGCTCCAGACGGCTGTAGTTGCTCAGCGCCATCATCCGCCAGAGGGGCATGACCGGCACGGCAAAGGCCTTCTGCTTGTCCATCCGACGGGCGAACCGCAGCGGCGTTTCGCCCTTCCGGGGCGTATAGCCTGTCAGCTTCATTAGCGTGTAGGCGGCGCAGCCGTAGAGGAAAATTTTGTCCTGTACACTCTGCTGCTTTTTGACCATCCGATCCGGCATCCGCAGATAGATGCGCACGCCCGCCACCGCAAGCGCGGCCAGCAGAAGCAGCAAAAGCCACAGCCATGGGGACGGCGGCTCCTTCGGGTCGGGCTCGTCGTCCGGGGTATCGGAATCGTCCGGTTCGTTGCTCTGCTCGGGGTTTTCCGGGCTGGGGGTCGGCTGATCCGGCTCGTCCTGCGGCGGCTCCGGGGTGGGGGTCGGCGTCGGCTCGGGTTCGGGATCGTTCTGCGGGGGCTGCTGATCCAGATTCTGCTGGGCAGGCGTGGGATCAAAAGGCACCCATCCGAAGCCCTCGAAATAGATCTCCGTCCATGCGTGGGCGTTCTGGCCCGTAACATAGGCAAAGCCGCTGGAATCGGGCTGAGCCAGGAAGCCCTCCACATACCGGGCGGGCAGGCCCGCCATCCGGCACAGCACCGTCATGGCGGACGCAAAGTAGGCGCAGTAGCCCTCCTTGCCCACGTACAGGAAGTAGGTCACAAAGTCCTGATTTTCCGGCGGCGTGACCGGGCTGAGCGTGTAGCGGTAGTAACGCTGCAAATGCCGCAGAATGGCGCAGGCCTGCTCGTAGGGCGTGGCCGCGTCGGCGATCATGCTGCGCATATCCTGATAGACCTTGTCTTCCAGATGATCGGGAAGGGCGGTGTACTTGGCGGCGATCTGCGCGTAATAGGGATCGTTTTTGGGCGCGGCATTGACCAGCGCGCCCAGCGAAGCGTCGCCGCCCTCGATCACGGGCGCGTAGACGGTGTACTTGTCGCCGGAGATCAGATCCCGGGTGATGAACAGCTCGCTGGCCTCGTTGAAATAGGGCACCATGCTGCCGTAGGTGGTCAGGGAGCGAAGGAAGACAGGCGTGAAGACCGTGGAAGCCGCGCTGTTCTGCATCTGAACGGAAATGGCCTTCTGATCCAGCAGAGAGCTGGCCTTCAGCACCGTCTCGGCAGGCATGTTTTCCAGAAAGACTTCTTCCCGCAGGCCTTTCCAACGGGGATTGACGTACAGGTACCGCCGCCCGGAGGACGTATCCCGCCAGCTGCGGCCGGTGTATTCGTCCTTGGTGACGGCACGAAGCAGCGTCTTCTGAGAGGTCTTTACCGTCATGACCGGGTACTCGGTGGGCTCGGCCTCGCCGCCCAGCTTGCCGTTTCCCATGGGGTAATAGCCGTAGCTGCCCAGCGTAAATACATTGCGGGGTTCGGTAAAGAACAGATAGTCGGTAATGGTCTGCTTCAGGTTCATGGCCGCCTCATGCAGCGGCCCCAGCACCACGTTCTGGCCGGGCGCGATCAAAAGCCCCAGCGCCACCAGCATCGCCGCCATGGGCAGCACCTGAAAGAGATTGCTTTTTTCGTGAGAACTTTGAGCGACCAGCAGCAGCAGCGCCGCCAGCGCCGGAGCGGCATACCAGAGGAAGCCCTGCTTGCTCATGCTCCACAGGCCGAACAGCACCATCACGACCATGGCCGTGGCGGGAATGTAGCCGACGCCCCGGGCGGAGAAGGCATAGCCGATCACCGCCGCCGCAACGGCCAGCATCAGGGCAATCTGGGAAGAGAACAGCAGCGGCGCAGTGGTCACGCCGTTAAAATACAGCGAAATGGCTTTGATAGCCTCGACCGAAGAGGGAAAAAATCCGCCGCCCGGCAGGAAAAATTGCCCGATCAGCAGCGCTCCCAGCAGGGAAAAGCAGATCACCCGGGCCTTTTTGCCCGCAGCCTGAAAGGTCATCAGCGCGGTCAGCGCCGCCGTTGCCAGCGTGGCCGTCAGGAACGCGCTTTCCACCCCCAGCGCCCACAGCATGGGCCACAGCAGACCCAGCGCCAGCAGCAGCGCAGTCATCAGGCGGCTCAGGCGTTCGTTGGATAAAAATGCGGGTTTCTTCATCGCGTTTTCAACTCCCCTGAGGCGTGACGTAGTTGACCTCCACGCCCGCCTGCTGCAGCCGTCCCACCAGCGCCAGCCGCTCGGGCCGGTCGGTGCGGAAGGTGACGTAATACAGGCGCACGTTGGGGCCCATCCGCTTCATGCGAATCAGCAGGTCGGCCACCTCGGAGGTCAGCCGAGTGGTGATGACAACCACCGCGCCCAGCTTGCGCAGCTCGGCCATCTGCATCATCAGCACCCGCTCGAAGCGTTCCGTCTCGTTGAAGGTGCAGCGGGCCAGCTCTTCCAGCAGCACGGGCAGACCCATATGGGAGGAATACTCCATGGGACGGTCGCCCACCAGCGGCAGCCGCACCTGATTATCCTGCCGGATCTGGCACGCCACCACGGAGGCGGCTGTTTCCAGCAATGCGTCCTGCAGGAACGCGGCGTTTTCCTTCGGAACGCCCTCGTTCAGGTGGGGCGGAGAGGTATCCAGCATGACCAGTGCGTCCGGCAGGGCCGGTTCCTCAAACTGGCGGACGATCAACTCCCGTTTCCGGGCGCTCATCTTCCAATGAATGCGCTTCAGCGGATCGCCCTGCTGATAATTGCGGAAATCGCTGGGGCTGGAAGGATCCTCCATAGCCCGTTTCATGGTTTCCACGCCCATATCGCCGGCGGCGAAGGTCAGGGGCTCTACCTCAAAAGGCACGGGCAGCACCAGAAGCTCCTGTCCCGCCAGATCGGGCTGATGTTCTTTTTTGAAAAAGCCGAAAATATCGCTGACTACGTAGCTTTCCACGCCGGGGAACATGGCTCCCACATGGTCGGCCACGAAGCGGTGGGTCACCCGCTGGCGGCGCTTACCCAGATGGGTCAGGTAGATCACGCCTGCGGGGGTATTGCTGGTGGCGCGCATATGCAGGGCGATGGGGGCGATAGGCAGAAGGCCCTTATGGCTGACGGCGATCTCCATACTGACCACCTCGCCCCGGTTGACCTTCTGGCCGCTCAGGGCATTGGACACCTGCACGGTTTTTTCGGCCATCCGCACGCTGATAAAGGCGAAGATCCAGCTGAGGAAAATGATGGTCGCCAGCACGAAATAGACCCGATTGCCCATGGACAGGGCGCACAGCAGGAAGAAGCCGAAGAGGATGCCCATGGTCAGGTTGGTATGTTTCATTGGGAATGGGGCTCCTTTCGACGGAATGGTGGGAATTTGGGTACCGGAGGTGCATAGTCCGCCCTTAGCGGGGCCTGACGCGCCGACTCCGGCGCGAGGGCAGGGCTTGCAGCCCTATGGGGCGCTCACACTTTTCTTTCGGTGGCGAAAGAAAAGTGTGCAAAAG
>SFGO01000140.1 GCA_004556545.1 Clostridiales bacterium | reverse complement strand
CTCCTCATCGACTCGATAGATCAGCAGATATCCCCGGATGAACACCTTCCTGTAGCCGCGTCTGGACAGCAGCTTATGCTGGCAGAGCGCATACAGGAAAGGCGTTTCTTCAAGTCGCGTGTACGTCGCGTCTATCGCGCTGAACAGTTCCACCGCTGCAGATGGATTGCAGAGCTTTTCCACCAGATAGCTGATAATCTCATCCAGATCCCTCTCTGCGGATTCCGTACGCAGTACCTTATAGCCCATACTTTGCCCTCAGGTGGTTCAGAGAAGAATGAGCGTCGGATACCCGCCCTTCCGCGATATCGTCTTCCGCCTGCATCAGTTTCTCATATACCGAGTACAGCCGCATTCGCTCATACACCTCGGCGCTCATGATTACCATGTCGCTGTAACCATTTTTCGTGATCGTGATGGGTGAATTCGACTTCCTGCACATTTCGGAAATCTCAGCGGTGTTTTTCAGATCCCGAATTGGGATGCACTGCGTCATAAGCCTCACTCCCTTCGTGGCCTTATTATACCACGATTTCTTTTTTGAGGCAACTCCCGATTTTATCCAATTCGAAGATTTACAATCCGCCGCCCGTTTTCTTATCGTGGCAGTTTTTGCACAAAGGCTGCCAGTTTTGTTCGTCCCAGAAAAGCGCATGATCGCCGCGATGGGGAACGACATGGTCAACCACTGTCGCGGGCATCAGCGCACCGTCTTTCAGGCATTCGGCGCACAGCGGACGCCGGGCCAGAAACGCCTTCCGCGCTTTGCGCCAATGTGAGTCGTACCCTCGGGCCGCTGCGCCACCGCGAATGGCGTCATGGCTCCATTCTTTTCGGTGCTCCTCGCAGTAAATCCCCTGCTCGCAGAGATTTGGGCAACCGGTGTAACGGCAGGGGCGTTTGGGTGTTTGGGGCATTTATAATCTCCTTGTCCTGGTCAGAGCAGCAGCAATCCGCGGTCGTCGTACACGGAATCGCTGCCGTTCTGGTTTTTCATCGCCCGATCCAGCGCCATGACCAGCGCTACCGCGCCGTCGATCTTCTCCGTGGACTTTTCCTTGTCCAGTTTCAGATTGCCGGCAGGATCGGTGCGCACGTAAGCGTTATCGAAATTCCAGCGCAGTACGGGGTGCCCGCCATGATTGAGCCGGTGTTCCAGTACGATGCGCATCAGCTCTTTCGTCGGGGGCGACATGTCCCGGAAGCCCTGTCCAAAAGGAATCATCGTAAAGCCGTCGTCCTCCAGAGCCTGCACCATCATCGTTGCATTCCACCGGTCATAGGCGATTTCGCGGATATTGTAGCGTTCGCCCAGCTCACAGATGAATTTCTCGATGGCGCCGTAGTGAACGACATTCCCTTCGGTGGTCTGGATGAAACCCTGCCGCTCCCACTGGTCGTACATCACGTGATCCCGCCGGACGCGCAATGCAAGCGTATCCTCCGGCAGCCAGAAAAAGGGCAGCACCATATAGAATTCATTTTCATCCCGGGGAGGGAAAACCAGCACCAGTGTCGTCAGGTCGGAGGTGGATGAAAGGTCGAGTCCCGCGTAGCAGGCGCGCCCTTCCAGTTCGTATGGATCAATGTTTCCACCGCATTCATCCCATTTGTCCATGGGCATCCAGCGGATACTCTGCTTGACCCACTGATTCAGCCTCAGCTGACGGAACATATTCTCATCCGCAGGCGTTTCCAGCGCCTTGCGGTAGGCGTCCCGCACCTTGTCGATGGTGATGGTGTGTCCCAGCGACGGATTGCACTTGTACCAGTTCTGTTCGTCCTGCCAGTCCGCGTCGTCGGGAAGTCCGTAGACTACGGGATAAAAGCGCGGATCGTGCTTGCGCCCTTCCAGAATATCCAGCGCTTTCTGGTGCACTTCCCAGCAGACGGAATTGCGGTCGGTACCAGCCGTGGTCAGGAAAAACCACAAGGGCTGTTTGCGGGCGTCGCCGCTGCCCTGGGTCATTACGTCGTAAAGGGCGCGAGTGGGCTGCGTGTGAAGCTCGTCGAAAATGCAGGCTGAAACGTTCAGACCATGCTTGGTCGCAACCTCCGAGGAAAGCACCTGATAAATGCTGCCCGTGGGCTGATAGACCATACGTTTGGTAGAGGGAATGATCTTGATCAGCTTACTCAGCGTGGGATTTTGTCTGACCATATCCACCGCCACGTCAAACACGATAGCTGCCTGCTGACGGTCGCTGGCGCAGGAGTAGACCTCCGCTTTCCATTCATCGTCGTTAATGAGCATATTGAGTGCCAGCGCCGCGCCCAGTTCTGACTTTCCGTTTTTCTTGCCGATCTCGATATACACCTGATTGTACTGCCGCATGGAAGGGTCTTTATCCCGGACTGTACCGAATACATCGCGGATAATTTTTTCCTGCCAGGGCAGCAGTTTGAAGGGTTTCCCGTGAAATTCTCCCTTCGTGTGCTTCAGGCATTCAATAAAGCGGATGACACGCCGCGCTTTCTTCTCGTCAAACATCGTCCTGCCACCCGCCCTTCAGCAGCTGCGCCATGGGATCGTCGTCGTTCTCCGCCGCACCGCTGCTGGCGACAATGCGGGCGCGGCAGGCCGGGGTCAGACCGAATTCCGTGGCGAAAGACTGCATGATTTTCAGGTTCTGCTGGGCAATGGATACCTGCGGCACCTGCTGCACATACCCGGACGGCGTTTTAAAGATGGAGCCGTGCTGGGTAATGAAATCTTCGGCTTCTCGCCATCGGGCATACGCCTGGCAGTACCCGGCGAAGGCGGTCAAGTCGGCCATGGTCAGTACGCCCATGGCTTCCAGCGAAGCCGCCAGCCGTTTCCATTCCTTTTTCGCTTCGGGGAGCAGCCATGACGGGCACTTTACGCCGCCCCTTGGCGGGACGGGCTCATGCTCGTTGAGCGGTCGCCGCCCCTTGCCCCGGTCGCCTTCCAGCACCTTCAGCGCCGTGGGTTTCGGCTTTCTGCCAGCCATCGCCATAAGGATCGCCTCCTTTCTCTGACACTATCATCAGAACACTTAGTCCTGAACGTTATTTGCGGGAGCAACCGCGTCATAGGACAGTTCCTCTCCGTTTCGCAGCAGCCGGATATTCTCCGTTCCATACTCGTTTGCGAACCTCATTACTATGGCCGTGGCGTACTTCGGATCCAGCTCCATGGTTCGGCAGATGCGGTCGGTCTGTTCGCAGGCCATGAGCGTGCTGCCGCTGCCGCCGAACAGATCCAGTACGATGCTGTTGGGCGCGGAGCTGTTTTTAATGGGGTACGCCAGCAGAGGAATGGGCTTCATAGTCGGGTGCTCCTTGCTGCGCTTGGGTTTATCGAAATTCCAGATGGTGGACTGCTTGCGATCCGCGAACCAGCGGTGCTTGCCATTGGGCAGCCAGCCGAACAGTACCGGCTCATGCTGCCACTGATAGGGGCTTCTGCCCAGCACCAGCGAATTCTTCACCCAGATGCACACGCCGCTGATATGAAATCCGGCTTCCTTAAACGCGCGCCGGAAGTTCAGCCCTTCCGTGTCTGCGTGGAAAATATAGGCGCTGCCGCCCTCGGCCATATACGCGGCCATGTTGCGGAACGCCGCCAGCAGGAATTCATAGAACTGCCCGTCCGCCATGCTGTCGTTCTGGATCCTCTTTCCGTCCGCGCTCTCGTAGGCGACGTTATACGGCGGGTCTGTCACGACGAGGTTGGCCTTATCGCCGTCCATGAGGCGCGTCGCGTCCGCTTCGATAGTAGCGTCGCCGCACATCATCCGATGCTTGCCCAGCAGCCAGATATCGCCGGGCTGAACGAAGGGCTCCACCTGCTCCGGGTCAATATCGCAATCGTCATCCTTCACGTCCTTATCGTGAACCCTGCTGAACAGATCGTCGATTTCCGCCGCGTCAAAGCCGGTCGCGTCCACGTCATAGCCGCTGAGCTTCAGCTCATTGAGCAGATCCGCCAGGGCGACCGGCTCCCACTCGCCGACCGCCTTATTGAGCGCAATGTTCAGCGCCTTTTCTTCCTGCGGGTTCTCGATGTGAACGACCACGCAGTCGATCTCCGTCGCGCCTTCCGCC
>SFGO01000029.1 GCA_004556545.1 Clostridiales bacterium | reverse complement strand
GCGGTACTCATAGTTGTTCCGGTAGGACAACGCCTGCACCGTCAGGGTGTTGGTGTTGTAGCCGGTCATCTTCGTGTTGCTCCAGTTCTTTCCGTCCGCAGTGAACTGCCACTGGTAGCTCAGATTCGTTCCGCTGGCCTTCACCATGAAGGTGACATAGGCATTCACCGGGGCCGACGCATTCGCGGGCTGCTGGGTGATCGCAATCGCGCTGGACGCGCCGATCGTCAGCTTCGCGCCGTTGGAGGTCACGCTGTTCCCCTGCGCGTCCGTAATCACGCAGCGGTACTCATAGTTGTTCCGGTAGGACAACGCCTGCACCGTCAGGGTGTTGGTGTTGTAGCCGGTCATCTTCGTGTTGCTCCAGTTCTTTCCGTCCGCGGTGAACTGCCACTGGTAGCTCAGATTCGTTCCGCTGGCCTTCACCGTGAAGGTGACAAACTCGTTGACCGGGGCTGCTGCATTAGCGGGCTGTTCGGTAATCGCAATCGCGCTGGACGTGCCGATCGTCAGCTTCGCGCCGTTGGAGGTCGCGCTGTTCCCCTGCGCGTCCGTAATCACGCAGCGGTACTCATAGTTGTTCCGGTGGGACAACGCCTGCACCGTCAGGGTGTTGGTGTTGTAGCCGGTCATCTTCGTATTGCTCCAGTTCTTTCCGTCCGGGCTAAACTGCCACTGATAGCTCAGGCCCGTTCCACTGGCCTTCACCGTGAAGGTGACATAGGCGTTAGCAGGAGCCACCGCATTCGCGGGCTGCTGGGTGATCGAAATCGCGCTGGACGTGCCGATCGTCAGCTTCGCGCCGTTGGAGATCACACTGTTCCCCTGCGCGTCCGTAATCACGCAGCGGTATTCATAGTTATTCCGATAGGCCAGCGCCTGCACCTTCATGGTGTCGGTGTTGTAGCCGGTCATCTTCGTGTTGCTCCAGTTCTTTCCGTCCGGGCTGAACTGCCACTGATAGCCCAGGCCCGTTCCGCTGGCTTTCACCGTGAAAGAAACCGTCGCGTTTTCCGCCGCGTTCGCATCCGCAGGCTGCGTGACAATCGTCAGAGCGCTGTTGACGGCGGCAACGGTCTTTGCTTCCGCAACCAGTTCTTCGTCCTCCGCCACCGGCAGACCGGCGCGCTGCTTCAGCACGTCCATGGCCATATAACCGGCGATCTCACTGCTGCCGATCGTATAGTTGGTATTGGCAACCGTTCCGTTCACATCGCCCTCGATGGCGCGGATCGTCTTTCCATCCACGGCCGCGATCACCGCAACCCGTTCGGGGCTGTTCAGGAAAACCAGATCCCCGGCCTTGGGCGCATAGCTACCGGTCTTATAGGCGCTGCCAAGAGCCTGCTTCATCGCGGCAGCGTTGGCAGCGGCGGGGAAGCCCTCCACTTCCGCATAGTTGGCGCAGAAGCTCACAAACAGAGCGTTCCAGTCGGCATAGGCGGAGCCGTACCAGTCGCCGTAACGGGTATAACCCTTCTTCTGGCCATTGCCGTCCATCACAAAATTCTTTTCGCTTTCCTGATAGCCGAGCTGCGTCTTGGCAACGGCAATCAGATCCTCGGCAAAATCGCCGGTCAGCTTTACGCTGCGGGCCGCGGCAGCCCAATCGGACTCCGTTGCCGTTTCGGACACGGGCAGTTCGGCCTGAGCGAATGCCGTATGGCCGTTTGCATCGCTGACCGTCACCTGCACGGTATAGCTTCCGCCGCTCTGGGGCATGACGACAAGCTCTTCCGCTTCCGAAACGCTCAGCGTATTGCGTTCGACTTCCTGCGCGCCGCAGAGCACGACCACCTCAGCCTGGTAAGGTGCAAGGCCTCCGGCCACACGTAGCTGAAAGCGCATCGCCTCTGTTCCGGCTACTGCATAACGCATATCCGTCCAGAATTGAACGGAAAGCTCTTCCATTTCTTCGGGCTCTTCCGTCGTTTCAGGCTCTTCCGTCGCTTCGGGTTCTTCCGTTGCTTCCGGCTCTTCCGTTGCTTCCGGGACTTCTTCGGAAGGCTGGGGTTCTTCCGTCACTTCCGGCTCCGCAGCCGGTTCTTCGCTGATTTCCGGAGCCGCCGGTTCCTCGGACTTTTCCGTCGTTTCCGGTTCTTCAGGGGCGGCCGTGTTCTCTTCCTTCACGGGCTGTGCGGGTTCGGGTTCAGGCTGGGGTTCGGGTTCAGCGGGTTTTTCCGCTGCCGGTTCTTCCTGCACCACAGGCTGAACGTTCTCCACCACAGCGGGGGCTTCCTCCACCGCAGGCATTTCTTCTGCCAAGCCCACATTTGCCAGCAGCATAACGCCCACCAGCAGGAATGAGAGCACTCGTTTCCAATTTGCGCCCTGTATTTTCATGATTGCTCCTCCCTTTCTATTCACTCTGGCCATACCTGATCTTCGGCACGGTACCAGCAGCAAACGCTATCAATCGTTCAAGAAACATTTCGAGCCCGTTGCCCGACAGAGATACCTGATCTTCAAATCACTCCAATCAGCAGGAATTTGCCGTAAGAACATGGAGGACTTATCCGTAATATGACAATAGCATTATAAATCCTTCTGCGTATTTTTGCAAGAGTATATTCCGTCTTTTTGGAATTTCTTTTCTATGATTTTATGGAAACGTCTCCGTGCGGCTCTGAAAAAGATCAGGATTTCTTTCTCAGTCTTCCAACCGTTTTTTGCCGGAGGGTTTCCAGTATTTCGGGCTGCCTGCGATAGAAATAGATCCATGTTGGAAGTAAATATAGAATTCCTCCTGCGGCGACCTGTACGATCAGCGTCGTTACTTTCGGGCCCCTCCATAGGCCGATGAGATAAACCAGCATTCCCATTCCTGTGCCAAACAGCAGAAAGGGCAGCGATGCCAGCAGGTAGCGCCCCATTTTTTCCTCTTTCCGCACAGCGAAAATCTGGATGAGGCAAACCGCCGTCTCTGCCGCGACGGTGCCCACCACCGCGCCAAAGGCCTGCCACCGGGGAATGCACAGAAGGTTCATCACGAAGTTCACCGCCGCTCCGGCACAAACCGAGCCAATGAACGCCCGATCCCGATGGCGCGGAATCAAATACTGGGTTCGGATGACGTTGGCAAAAGCCGTAAACGGAAGGGAAACGGCCAGTCCGGCCAGCAGAATGCCGCAGGGCGTAAACTCTTCCCCCCAGAAAACCGCAGGGAACACGCCCGATACGCCTGCAATACCGAAGGCCATCGCATAGGAAAAGATCAGAATGAAGCCGGACGATTTCTGAAAAAGCTGCTTTCCTTCTCCTTCGTGTCCGCTGGCCAGCAGATGGGTCATTCTCGGCATCATCACGGTGCCCAGCGCCGTCACAAAGCCCAGACTGATATTGATAATTTTCTCGGAATTCTCATAATATCCCACCTGCGCCGTGTCCGTCATCGCACCCAGCATAATTTTATCCATTACCTTGTACAGACTGACAGCAATGGAGGGGATGAAGAACACCAGCATGGGGCCGATATGCCTGCGGAAGTTGGAAACCTTCGGTTTCACCGGCTTGACGTACCCCCGGAGGAACAGCCATACCACCGACTCGCTGACCGCCGAACCTGCCGCCAGAATCAGCACATAGGTTCCCACGTCCTCCTTCGTCCGCACGAAAAGAAAAACGCAGACCACCGTCAGAATTTTGAACGCCATATTTCTGGTGACGGTCAGCCGGAACTTCTCCAAACCAAAATAGAACCAGTTGATGTCCATGAGCTGTCCGATCAGATACAGCCCCTGAATCAGAAAAACGGTTCGGTATTCCCCGCCGAAAAAATGGACGTAGCCCGCATAGAGGACCATGGCCGTCAGGCAGATCAGCACATGCAGCGCATAGAGATCGCTGAAGGTCTGGTTCAGCTTCTGCGGATCATCGCGGACGGTAGCGATGCAGCGGTTTCCGTAATTATGCAGGCCCAGCTTGGCAAACAACACGAAATAGGTCACGATGGAAAAGGTGTAGGAATAGATGCCGATTCCCTCCGCCCCCAGCACCCTCGAAACATAGGGCGACGTCAGCATGGGAAGGATCACCGTTAAAACCTGATAGGCGGATTGATACAGATAATTCTTTTTCAGGCTTTCCTTCTGCCTCATGCCTTTTCGCTCCCCGATTTTCCTTTTTCCCGATTTTCTTTCCGGTCAAACGGCGTTGGAGCCGGAAGGGCCATCAGCTCGCCCAGCATCCGATCTGCCGTTTCAGGCTCCCAGTGCCGTATGCCCGACGCGGGCGTGAACGTCATTTCCCCAAAATAGATTTGTTCGTCTCCCAGCAGATACAGGTCAACCCGTACAAAAGCAAAGCCCTGCGCCAGCTTCCGGGCAAGCTCGATGGCCTTGGACAGCTGGGCGGGTTTATCCGGCTTATGCTTCATTTGGCCAAAGTGATGATGGCCAAAGCCTGCGTCCTGCCAGTCCAGCGTATAGAAGCCCATCTGCGAATCTCCGCCGCGGCCCTGAATGACCTGGATATACTTCGGTTCTCCCCCAAAGCAGTAGAACTTGTAATCATACAGGTCGCCGTCCACGTTTTCCATATACTGCTCAGCGATGATCCTGTGAGGAATATCCCGATAATGCCATTCCTGCATGGGCCCGATCCCATAGGAAGACTGCTGCCAATAGCGGAACTGCCGCCGCAGCTTTTTCATTGAAACAGCGCTTTTATCCCGAATGACCGCGTTCATGCCGCTGCCATGAACGCATTTGAGCACAAAGCTTTCCGGCAGTTTCGCAAAATCGATCTCCTCAAAGGAATCCCACACGCCCAGCAGCGGAATCAGGTATTCCTCGCCGATGGTTTCCCGAACCCATTCCCGAACCTGATATTTATCGGCCAGTCTCGTTTTTTTCGGAGTGGAATCATACAGCTTCAGCCATTGAATTTTTTCATTGAAGGTCTGCGGGCTGCGGAAGTTCAGCGTTTTTCCCGTCTCAGCCTGAAACCAGCTTTCCAGCTCTTCTTCGCGGCATTTCTCCGGAAGGTGTCCGTACCATTTCTGAATCCGAAACTGCGAGCGCTCATTCTCCGTCTTCGTCAGTTTTTCCAGAATGATATCCGCTCCATAGATAAGCCCATATTTACGAACTTTTTCCAGATACAGCCGCAAGTTCATCAGTGCGCTTCCTTTCCCGTTTTTCCCTCCGCAGGGTTCTTCCGTAAATCTGCACGGTTGGAATACTCATCGCATAATAGACAGGATTGATATAATAATCGTAAAGCGGATTTTCCGTCATTGCATACAGCAGAATAAAAATCTGAAACGCCGTTGAAATAAAAATCCACCTCTTCATAGCCGTGGAATAGCTTTTTTCCTTTCCGCCAATGCTTTTCAGCAAAGAGACAGCGCAGAACAGGGAGTAGCCAAACCACAGGCAGAAGATCGCAGTCCCGAAGATCCCCGTTTCACACGCCAACTGAAGATAAACACAGTGAGCCTCACCGGAACGTCCACCCACCAGGGGAGCGATTTTCCTGCTGAAACCAAACCACCCGATTCCCAGCAGGGGATTTTCAGCGAAGGCCTTCAACGCTGCCTGCCACATGGCCAGACGAATCGAAATGTTCTCATCTCCACTCATATCCTGAAAACGTTCCAGAATCTCCTGCAAACTGGGCATAAAGCGGTAACCCAGCAGTAGAAAATTCAGCGCCGCAGTCAGAATACAGGCGTATTTCAAAAAACGACGTTTTTTCCCATCGTCATGAAAATAGCAGGCCAGCATGATTCCCATCACTGAGAACAGAAGATTCCCCCTTTTTTTCGTCAGGATCAAGCAGAAAAACGCCAGCACCGTTAAGCAGGCGTATACTCTTTTCGCGCCGGATCTCGGTTCCGCGCTAATCCAGAACCCAAACCAGAAAATGGTAGCAATAGAAAGCATACAGCCGTTGGTCGTATTGTGATCCGTTATTCCCGTCATAAAGCCGGATTGATACCACCAGTCAAAGCGGCGTTCCGAAGGATAAAAAGCGGGAACGGTTCGATAATACAGTTCGCTGTCCAGGTACATCAGCAACGTTGTGATAATATAAAAGACGCCTGCTGCAGCCATCAACTTTACAAAACGATTTTCCCAGCGCTGACTGCGTTTTGCAGTCATCAAAAAGATCAACATTAAAATATAATTGGCAGTTCTGGTAAATGCTGCGTTGTTTATGCAGTACCCGACAGCCACCAGAAGAATCACAAAAAGGCAGAAAAAATCCCCTGAATCTATCTTATTTTTTCTGAAACCGCCCTCTGCCGCCCAAATCAACGCAATGCCCGCAGCCTGAAAAAATAAGATTACGCTATACTTGGGAATCAATACGCTGGACAATGAAGAGGCATAAACCGCAAAATAATTGCACAAAAGCGCCGCCCATACGGCGACCGCCCTAAGTGAAACGGTTCTTGCCCATTTTCTTATCTTCATGCTCTGTCACCCCGCAATCTCCTGGTAAAGCTGGAAAATCCTTTCGGCATTGCATTCAATCGTATAGTTTTTCTGTGCCTTTGCTCTTCCTGCCAACGCCAACCGCGCCAGTAACGCTCGGTCATCAAACAGCCTCTTGATTTTTTGCGCCAGGTCGCCGGCATTTCCGTAATGATACAGCAAACCGTTTTTTTCATCTTCAATCAGTTCCGGATTAGCCCCTGTATCGGAGGCGATCACCGTTAGCCCGGCCAAAAGATATTCTGCCGTCACTCGCCCAAAGCCCTCGGCTCTGGAGCACATTAGCGCAACCTGATAGTCCTTCAGCAGTGCATGTACGCTCTTAAACGCTCCCAAAAAGCGCACCTGTTTTTCCAGTTTCATTTCCCGGACGCGTCTTTTCAGCGCAGCACAGTATTTTTCGTCGCACCACCCCATCAGATCCAATGTTACCTGCCGACGAATTTTTTCCGGCAGCAGTCCAATCGCCTCCACCGCCTGATTCTGACCCTTGGCAGCACAGATACCGCCTGCCATCACCAGCCGCAATGAATTCTGCTCATATTTTTCCCTTTCCACTGGAAGAATATCTCCACTGTAAACGCCATTATAAATGAGCACAATTTTTTCGGAGGAAATTCCCTTTCGAATCCAGCTTTCCCTCACTGCTTCAGAAATAGCAATAAACCGATTCGTAAAACGGTTTAGAAATCGATAATAATTCATCCGATAGCAACAGCAATCAAAATCCTCCTGTCCGAACTCACGGATATGCACCACATGTTTTATTCTATATTTTCGGGCCAGCAGGCACCCCAAATCATTTCGGGCAGAATTGGTATGGATGAGATCAAAGCTGTTCAGATTCACTTCCCGCTCGATTTTCCGAATGGCTGCCGGAAGATTAAACATTCGCTGTATCCGACGAGCAACGGCCTTGATGGGCCGTTTCCACCGCTTAGGGGATTTCGGCTCCATGGCCGCCATATGCCCGTCCGCTATCGTCTGAATTTCCATTGCTTCCAGTTCATCGTTCAGTTCCGTGCGTTTGCTGGTGCAGACAACGCATTGGCATCCGCGGGCTTTCAAAGCGCCTGTCAGATCGACCAGCGAGCGCGTGGCTCCGCCTACGATTCCAGGATCGGTAATGAACAATATTTTCATAGCCGCTCCTCCTTCCGTCATTCGGGACGATTGATTCGCAGTTCACCGCTCGTTTTTCGATATTTGCGGTAGCTTTGCACAACCCATTTGCACAGCGGCGCGGGGATCAGCAAAAACGGGTAAAGAAACAGCCACGCATAAGGATAGCGGATCGTACACTGAACGAGTCGACGCACGTTCGTTTTGGGTGTTCCTGCGGCCTTTTCCTTCATAACGGCACGTTTTCCCAGAATGCAGATTCTTTTGATGTACCATCTGTTTAGCTGCGCGGCATCGTATCCGGCCTCCTGCACGGCAAAGTCCAGCATCCTCCGATAATATACGCCGTCTATCAACGAAGTATCAAAGTTTGCCAGGTTCAGATAGCTTCCCGCGCCTATGCAGGGGCCTGCAATAACGCCCAGCTTTGCCAGCGGATTTTTGGAACACAGGATGCAAATATATGTTTGCAGCCAGTAGGTGCCAAAAAAGCGCTCCGGTTTTTCAATTTTGTCAAATTCTTTTTTCGAACACAAAAAGCTGGACATAAAGCCCCAATAAAACTGAGCGTATTCCATGAAGCGCTTTTTATCCGTTGTCTGAAAACTTTCCTTCACCTTCCGACCCGGGGTAATGCAATGTTCTTTTCCGCGGTACTCATTATGAAACCCTATCGTGTACAAATACGCCAGCGTCAAATCAGGATTTTGCTCCAAAAAATCCAGTATTCCGTTAAGGGCGTCTTCAATGAGAATATCATCGTCAGAGAGCAAAAGCACAAAATGGCCCTTTGACAAACGCAGCGCACTGAGAAAATTCGCATCCGGGCCAATATTTTTTTCATTTCTGATAACCCGGATGAAAGGCCAGTGCATCTGATATTCTCTTAAAATTTTCGGGGTTTCATCCATCGAACAGTTATCCGAAATCAATACCTCTACCCTGTCATCTGCTTGAGGCAGAAGGAGATCCAGCATATGGCGGATGGTTTTCGCCCCGTTATAGGTGGGAACAGCAATAGTAAGAATCGGCTTTGCGATCATTTTGTTTCTCCTTATTCGTCATCCCGTTTTTTGATCAGCCGGGGGCGAACTTCATTTCTGACAAAAGCGGCGGTTTGAAAGGCAAGCCTTCGAGGCATCAAATGCCACACCTTTTTCATCATTTTTTGCTTCAAAGTACGCCGGGTCTCCATCGGAGGCATGGAAGCCCATGGTGTTTTCAAACGGTAATCCACGTATTGATCCCTGTAGGGAGAATCAGAGTCCTTTTCCCAGATGCGCTTTTCGATGTAAAACGTATTAATCGCATGAATAATGGCAGGATGACGAACCGCCTCTTCCATTTCCTCCCGGGAATAAAAGTTTACCGCGCCGCGGAAACGGACGAACTCGTCATATCGCATCACCAGATTGACCGTCATCAGATTATAACGTGGGTGCAGACGAAGCGTGTGAGGAAGGCAGCATCTGTTCATTACCTCTTCCTCATATGCTCCCAGCGGTGCGCCCACGTCAAACATCTGACGTATGTAGTCCACATACCGTTTTTCGATGCCGTCCTGACGTATTTTTTCCAGATTCATCAGATACAGTCCGCCATTCAGATACGGCGTTCCCGGTTTGATCCGCAGTGTTTTTTCCATCATCGCTTTTCCGGGAGCGCTGTCCACTCCCGCCAGATAGGCGCCGCCCATCTCCGTATTCCATAATTCGATCAATGAATCCAGAATCAGCATATCGCTGTCCAGGCAGAGCAGTCTCGTTACTTCCTTCGGCAAAAGCTGTCCTACGATCATTCTTGCAAAAGTATGTCCCAGTGTCCGCACGGTAAAGCGCGGGTCTTCAAAAAAAGCGGCAGGATCCGGCATGGGGATCATCACTGCTTCCCGTCCATACATCACCGCCAGCTTCTGAAGCCGTTCCTGATTTTCCTGCGTCATTCCGTCCTGAATCACAAAAACCGTGATCTGCTCAAATTCCCGGTTATTTTCAAAAAGAGACGCCATGGAAACAGCGCACGGCTCGGCAAACAGATCCGACACACAATAAACCGCTTTGAGTTCCCGATTCAACACGATTCCTCTCCTTTTCCGGCATTCCGAAGTATTTCCCGAATACCCATCCTAAAGCTTACCAAAGGCCGCCAATCGGTGTCCCGATTCAGCTCCGACAAATCCGCCTGCAAATGCATGACCTGCTTTTCCCCGTAAGGAATGGCTCCGATGGCAATCTCCGCTTGGGGGTTTACCGCGTCTCTCATATCCCGGATGTACTCCGCCAGCGGACGCGCCTTCCCGCTGCCAAGAACATAGACTTTTCCGTCGCGCCCGCGTTCCCCTGCCAGACGAAAGGCCTCCGCCGCGTCTCCGCTGTAGAGGTAATCCCATAGCTGCTCGCCTTTCGTGAATTGGGGAACCTCCCCGTTTTTCAGCTTGCGGAGGGTAGTCATGACCATGCTCCCGGCCCAGTCGTTCGGCCCGTATACGCTTACAATGCGCACCCAGATATGGCTCAGCCCCAGCTGATGGGCATACTCGCGGGTCATTTGACCGGCGCACAGCTTTCCCATCCCGTATCCCGTTTCGGGAAAGGCGGGGGTGTCCGGCTTCAGCACGCCCTCCACCCGTCCGTATTCCGCCTGACTTCCCGCGCCGATGAAGGTATGGCAGCCGAACCGCTTGGCCGCTCCCACCGCGTCCAGCGCATAGCGGACATTCTGATTCTGCAGATACAAATCGTTTCGGGCTGCGCCGGTCGTTCCTTCCCACGCAAAATGATAAAAAACATCATAGCTTTTCCCGGTATCATTCTGCACGGCGGCCAGTTCATTCAAAGCACAGATTTTCTTTGTGACCAGCGGATGTTCCGGAATACGCTGATTCCGTTCCGACCCGCTGCGGCAAAGGACCAGCACTTCCACCTCATGGGAAATCAGGTTTTGAATCAGAGCGGTTCCCACCGCGCCGGTTGCGCCTGTCAAAATCGCACGTTTCATTGCTTTGTTCTTTCTTTGTTCTTTCTTCGTTCTTTATTCTTCCGGCACCATGGGGATAAACATCTGCTTTTCCAGCTCCTCCCGGGGCAAAAAGGGAGCCAGATCCTCCAGCGGCGGGCTGACCAGCGTTCCATCCGGCAGGCGCTTCGTGCTGCTCTTGGGTTCCCAAACCTGCCGGGTGTCCGTGTAAATTTCGCAGAAAACAGGCCCTTCCTGTTCCAGCGCCCAATCGACCGTTTGCTTCATTTCGGCGTTGCTGTGCGCGCAGCGATAGGGATACCCAAAGGCCCGGGCGAGCTTTTCAAACTCCGGGAAGGACAAATCGCCGCTTTCCGGCCCGATACCCACTTTAGAATGCTCCTTGAACAGATTGTTCTGCGTAATTCGAATGGAATGATAGCCCTGATTGTTGATCAGAAAAATCTTGACCGGCAGACAGTTGGTCAAAATCGTCTGCAATTCCTGCAGGTTCATCATGATGGAGCCGTCGCCCTCCAGACAGATGGTCTGCCTGCGGCCTCCGCCGATGCAGGTGCCGATGGCCGCCGGAAGGCCGTAGCCCATGCTGGCAATGGCGCTGTTGTTGGCCATGCGGCTTCCCTTTTGAATCACATAGGCCTGATTGCCCACCACACAGCACGCGCCGTTGGAAACGGCGGTCAGGCTGTTTTCCGGAAGACGGCTGCTGAGATAGCGAACGAACGCATACACATTCGCCGTTTCGCCGTTTTCCTCCCACTGACGGGGCAGCACAGCCGGATAGTCCTTCTTCCAGCGCTGGCAGACGGCAAGCCACTCGCCGCCTTCATGAACCGGGAAAACCGCCGCCTGATTCAGTTTCGTCAAAAAATCCTTCGCGTCCGCCCAGACGGGCATTTCCACGTGCAGCGTGGGCTTTTTCATCTCGGCCTGATCAATATCCACCATGATGACTTCCGCTGCGCGGGCCCATGTTTTCCAGTTATAGCCCACCTGACGAATCGAAATGCGCGTGCCGACCGCCAGAATCAGATCAGCGTTCTGAATGGCCCAGTTGCCGGGCCGGTCGCCCATGTTGCCCGCCCGGCCGCAGTACAGCGGATTTTCATCCTCGATCAGATCCACGGCGTTCCAGTACGTCACAATGGGGATGTTCAGTTTTTCCGCTGCGGCGCGGAACGCCTCGTACCCGCCGGATAAGCGGATGCCGTAACCGGCATGAAACACCGGCCGCTTGGCGTTCCTGATTTTTTCCAGAACGGTCTGAATCACCGCGCCGTCCACCGGCGGCGGAAGCAGCTTGTCATCCTCGGCGGGGTCGTATCCTTCCAGCTCCTCGGTTTCGATATAGCCTCCCTGAAAATTGACGGGAATATCCACCCATACCGGGCCGGGACGGCCGGTCGTGGCCAGATGCCACGCCTTTTCCAGTGCGAAGCGAATCCGCTTCGGGTCTTCGATCATCACGGCGTATTTGGTCATGGGCGCGGCGGATTGAACGATGTCGTACTCCTGGTCGCCCATGGCCCGGAGAGGCGTTTCCGTAAAGGGCAGCGCATAGCGGGCGGTGGTGTCGTAGCGCACCTGTCCGCTTACAATGAACATGGGAATGGAGTCCAGCCAGCCGCCCACCACGCCAGTCAGGGCGTTGGTTCCGCCGGGGCCGGTGGTGACGCAGACTGCGGCAATCCGGTTGTCCAGACGGGCATAGGCCTCCGCCGCCATGGCGCAGGCCTGCTCGTGATGATTGTAGGTTACATGCAGCTTGGGATGATGTCCCAGCGCGTCATTGAGATGCATAGCGCCCCCGCCGACCACGCTGAAAACGTCCGTCACGCCCCGGGCCGCCAGAAAATCGGCCACATAGTCCGCCAGTCTCTGCTTCATAAAGTCCTTTCCCCCACTTGCCCTGCCGGTAATTGGATTACAGTTTCGCGGCTTCCAGAATGACCTTCGCCATATAATCGATCATTTCGTCCGTCATGCCGGGATACACGCCCACCCAGAACGTATGGTTCATAACGAAATCCGTGTTTTCAAGGCCGCCGGCGACCCGGTAAGCGTCCGTGCCGCGCAGCGGATCGAAACAGGGATGCCGCAATAGATTTCCGCTGAACAGAAGTCTGGTTTGGATATTCTTCGACTCCAGATAACGGGTCATGGCGTTGCGGTCAAGGCCGGAGCCGGGACGCACGGAAATCAGGAACCCGAACCATGAAGGACGGCTGTTCGGCGCGGCCTCCGGCAGAATCAGCCGGTCTTCCGCAGGCTTCAGCGCCTCCCGGAGCCGCTCCCAGTTGTGCCGCCGTCTTTCGATAAAGCCGGGGAACTTTTTCAGCTGCTCGCAGCCGATGGCCGCCTGCATGTCCGTGACCTTCAGGTTGTAGCCCAGATGGCTGTAGACATACTTATGATCGTAGCCCCGGGGCAGCTGCCCGAACTGGCCGTCAAAGCGATGGCCGCAGAAGTTGTCGTGGCCGGAGGGGCAAACGCAGTCACGGCCCCAGTCCCGATAGGACAGGATCAGCCGGTGCAGCTGCGCGCTGTCGGTATAAACGCAGCCGCCCTCGCCCATGGTCATATGGTGCGGCGGATAAAAGCTGGACGTGCCGATGTCGCCCCATGTGCCGGTATACCGGGTTTCCCCGTCTATGGTATAGCGGCTTCCCAGCGCGTCGCAGTTATCCTCCACCAGCCAGAGCCCGTGCCGGTCGCAGAAAGCCCTCACGGCGGCCAAATCAAAGGGATTGCCCAACGTGTGGGCGATCATGACCGCCTTCGTCCGCTCGGACAGGGCTTCCTCCAGCCGGGAAACGTCGATATTGTACTGAGGCACCGTCACATCCACAAAAACAGGAACCGCGCCATACTGAAGAATGGGCGCTACCGTGGTGGGAAAGCCGCAGGCAACGGTGATAACCTCGTCTCCCCGGCGAATCTGCCGCTCGCCCAGTTCCGGCGCGGTCAGCGCCGTAAAGGCGATCAGATTGGCGGACGAGCCGCTGTTGACCAGATGCGCGTATTTCACGCCCAGCCATGCGGCGAATTCTTTCTCGAACCGCTCCGAAAACCGCCCGGTCGTCAGCCAGAAATCCAGCATGGCATCCGTCAGGGCGCACATTTCCTTTTCATCAAATACGCGCGCCGCGTAATGGATGCGCTCCCCTTCACGGTACGGTTCCTTTTTTTCCTTGAAATCGTGATAATATTCCGTCACAAGAGCCTTCAGCTCTTCCCGCGCCTCCTGCTCGCTGCTCCATCTGCTCATCTTGTCTTCTCCACTCTTTCACTTCATCAGCCCAAAAAGGCTTGAATCTGGCGATCCATGCAGGCCCGGGCATCGCCCCCGGCCAGCCAGATCTTGCTCCATTCCACCGTCATGGCCACAGCCGTTTCCAAATTCCAGCGCGGCTTCCAGCCGAACGTGCTCTTCAGAAGCGAGCAGTCCAGCTTCAGGAAGCCCGCCTCATGGGGCCCGCCGTCGGAACGGTCGATCCATTTCATTCCTTCTCCCCAGCGACGGACAAACAGCTCCACCAAAGCGCCCGTCTGGAAGCAGTCCGCATCGTCCGGTCCCACGTTGTAGTACCCGGCGCAGCGCCCGTCCTGCATCTGCCGGGCGGCGATCATCAAATAGGCGTACAGCGGTTCCAGCACATGCTGGTACGGCCTTGTGGAATACGGATTGCGCACTGCGATGGGTTCGCCCTTCTCAGCGGCGCGGATGCAATCCGGGATAATGCGGTCGCTGGCGAAGTCGCCGCCGCCGATGACGTTTCCGGCTCTGGCCGTCGAAATGGCCACCCGTCCGTCCGCAAAGAAGCTGTTCCGATAGGAATGCGTCACCAGCTCAGAACAGGATTTTGAATTGGAGTACGGGTCAAAGCCGTCCAATTCGTCATTTTCCCGATAACCCCAAGGCCATTCCCGGTTGCGGTACACCTTGTCGGTGGTCACATTCAGAAAGGAGCGCACAGTGGAGCTGTTTCGAACGCATTCCAGCAGATGGACCGTTCCCATGACGTTTGTTTCGTAGGTGTAGGCCGGATTCCGATAGCTTTCCCGCACAATGGGCTGCGCCGCAAGATGCAGCACGATTTCAGGCTGCGCCTCGTCAAAGGCGGCCTTCAGCGCGGCCATGTCCCGCACGTCCCCGATGACGGAGCGCACGTCGTTTTCGATTCCGGCAATCCGAAACAGCGACGGCTCCGTAGGCGGCTCCAGCGAAAAGCCCGTGACCGACGCTCCAGCTCCCGCCAGCATCCGGCACAGCCAGGAGCCCTTAAAGCCCGTATGGCCCGTCACAAAAACCTTTTTCCCTTGATAAAAAGACAGATCAAACTCCATCAGTCATTCCACACCTTCCACGGGGCCTCGCCGGATTCCCAGAGCTTTTCCAGTCTTTCCTTTTCCCGCTGCGTATCCATGCACTGCCAGAAGCCCGGATGATAGTAGCTCTTCAGCTCCCGGGCAGCGGCCATTTCCCGCATGGGCGTCTGCTCCAGCACGGTCGCATCATCCTTCAGGTAGTCAAAGATGTCGGCGTTACAGACCATAAAACCGCCGTTGATAATCGTGCCGTCCTCGTTGTCCTTTTCCCGGAAGGCCGTGACGGTATTATCGCCGTCAATGTCCAGCACGCCCTTCTGCTGAGCGATGCTGACGGTGGTCAGCGTAACGCATTTGCCGTGAGCCTGATGGAAGCGGGTCAGTTCGGCAATGTTCACATTGGAAACCGCGTCCCCGTAGGTCAGGTAAAACGGCTCGTCCCCCACATATTTGCGGATCCGACGCACCCGTCCGCCGGTCATGGTGTTCAGGCCCGTATCCACGACCGTGACCTTCCATTTTTCCGCCCGCTTATCGTGTACGATGATTTCGTTCCCGCTGGTAAAATCAAAGGTGATATCGGAGGTGTGCAGGAAATAATCCGCAAACCACTCCTTGATGACATGCTGCTTGTACCCGGCGCAGATGACAAATTCATTCACATCATAGAAGGAATACAGCTTCATAATGTGCCACAGAATGGGCATTTCACCGATTTCAATCATCGGCTTGGGCTTAAACTGAGACTGCTCGGAAATGCGCGTTCCAAAACCGCCTGCCAGGATCACTGCTTTCATCTTTCTTTTCCCTTCCGCCATCCGGCTTTTTTTACATCGAACCGGTTCTTTCCAGAACCGCCCGGACCGTATCCAGCATGATCCGGCAGTCCAGGCCGAAATCCCATTCGTTGATATATTTGGTATCCAGCTTGACAACTTCTTCAAAATCCACGATATTGCTTCTGCCGCTGACCTGCCAAAGCCCCGTGATTCCGGGCCGGAAGGCCATTCGAGCCCGATGGTGCAGCTGATACTTTTCCCACTCGTCCACCGTGGGCGGTCTGGTGCCCACCAAGCTCATGTCGCCCTTGAGCACATTAAAGAACTGCGGCAGCTCGTCAATGCTCCAATCCCGGATGATATTGCCGATTCCGCGCTTGACGCTTCCGTCCGGCAGCTTCTTCGCGCCGATGATGCGCGGATCAAAATCCAGCTTGAACATCATGCCGTCCTTGACGCGGTTCTGCTCCATCAGGTCTTTTTTCATTGCATCCGCGCCGATCACCATGGAACGGATTTTCAGAAAATGGAACCGGCGGCCGTTGCGGCCCACGCGCACCTGCCGGAACAAAAGCGGCCCCGGCGACTGCGCATAGATCATTGGCCCTACGATCATCAGCGCCAGAACAGCGAAAATACTGCCGACCAGCCCGCCTACAATATCGAACGTCCGTTTCAGAAAGGCCTGTGAAAAAGTGACGCAGTTGGTGCAGGTAGTCATGACAGCATAATCGCCCATTTTCTCAATGACCTGCTTTCGTCCCACCCGGCTTTTTTCCATGCCCAGATATTCATGCACTGCGATGCCGGACGCGGCGACCTCCTCAAGCACCGCCCGATCGCCCTGCCAATCCGGCAAAACAAACAGAATCTCATCCACCCATTCCCGGCAGACATACTCGACCAGCCCGCGTTCCGTCGCTACCACCGGGATATTGCCGTAGCTTTTGACAAACAGCTGCTCCACGCCGGTATGAACGCCCTCGTCCATAAGAATGATGCCGGAAATACTGAAATGCCGCCGCTGGTCGTGCTGAAGGCTTTCGACTACCTCCGCGGCGTGGGCTTCCGTGACCGCAATCAGCAGAGAATCCTGCTTCATTTTCCACGGAATCCATTTCACCGCTCTTTTCCAGAGCAGCCGACAGCCGTAGGAAAGGAAAAAATAGAACAGCGCCGTCAGGCACAGAATAATCCGGGAATAGCTGTCCCCATTCTGAATCAAGACCAGATACACCGAGGAAAGCGCCAGAATCAGCGCCGACTGCCGCAGGGTGCTGCTGGCCTCCTTCCAATAGCCGCGCTCCAGAACGCCGGAATAGGCGTTTCCGAAAAAGATGACGGCCACGTCCATCAGCAGCAGCATAAACGCCATGCTTTGATACAGCCGGGTCGCATAGGGATTGCTCCATCCGATGCGAGCCCAATAGGCCAAAACAAACGCAGCCTCAAGACAGAACAGATCCAGAACAATAAAATCCAGATGCTTCAGCCAGCCGTTGGTCTGTCTTCTGTACACGTTTTTTCACCCTCTTCTGTCTCTTTTCCCGTTTCGCGCCTGTCTGTACCCTGCCGCGCAGCTTACTGCCACTTCGGCTGGTACTGGTTAATCATGGAGTCGGTATACCAGTAAGGGCTGGGATCCCAGCGGTATTTTTCGGGATAACCGAACTGCTCCGCCGCCTGATCGCCCGCCTGCATCAGCGCCTTGCGGGCCGTTTTCATGGCGCTTGTATCCTGCGCGTCCATGGTGTCCGCCGCCTGATCGAAGGCGGCGCAGGCGGCGTTCAGCGCCGTTTCCAGCGCCTGAAGGGCTTCCTTCTGTTCCGCCGTTTCCGGTTCCGATACGCCTTGCGCATATTCCAGAATCAGCCAGCCCACATAGATGGCCTTGGAGGCCCGGAAGCCGCTTTCTTCCAGCCACTTCGTATACTCCCGGCTCACATAGGGCAGCGGCTCCGCGTCAATGCCGAAAGTCTCCTTCAGAACCGCTATGCGGTTATCCTGATCGGTCAATGTGAAATTCCATTGCAGAACGGAACGATAGGGGCCCGTCAGCACATAGGAACCGATATCCTCCGTGCCGCCCGAAAAAAACAGGGGCAAAAAAGAGGCGGAATCCAGCAGGTTCACGTTGGTGAGCACATTCTGCTCCGTGCTCTGCGCGTAGGACAGCAGCTTGGTCAGCAGCGTGGGTTCGGCGCGCAGCTTCTGAAAAATGGCGGTCATCAGCTGCCGCTGACGGCCGGTACGGCCAATGTCGGTGGCGTTGGCCGTGGCGTTGGTGCGGGCCCGGAAATAGTCCGTGATGCCCGTCCCGTCCAGATGCTGCAAGCCCTTGCGGTACTTCGTGCCGCTGTGGCCGGTGTAGTTCATCTCCACATCCAGATCCACGCCGCCGATCAAATCGCCGATTTCGATCATGGCGTTCATATCCACCGCGCAGTAGCGGTCGATTTTCACACCGCCCAGCAGCCAGCTTGCCGCGTCCTGAATCCGCTGAAGTCCCTCGTCGGTGGTATCGGCGCAGTTGATGGCCGCGTTCAGCTTGTAAATGCCCCTAACGCCCGGCACGTAGGTCAGCGTGTCCCGGGGCAGGGAAATCAGCCGAAGGCGCTGCTCCGTTTTATCCAGCGAGGCTACCAGCACCGCGTCGGTGTGGCAGTCGGCGAACACATTTTTGCCGCCGCTGCCCCGGTATCCCCTGTCGCCGAAATCAATGCCCAGCAGCAGCAAATTAAAGTACTCGTGTTCTGTCTGCGCCTCCGGCACTGTTTCCAGCGGATGCAGCAGCGGGTTCTTCGAAGGAATGCCTTCCGCCAGCGCCGCACACAGGGGCTTTGCCAGCAGCAGAAGGAGGCAAAGTCCGAGAGACAGCCATTTCTGAAATTTGCTCATTTTATCTCCTTTCGATTTGCGAAGCTGTGAAACTTGCCTTTTGAAATTTGCCTTTCGAATACAGGCAGAACGCTTTTGGGCTTTCGTTTCAGATCAGGGGCATTTCAAAAATCATCTGTTGGTTTTCCCCGGTCCAGCGCCGGGCCGCAGCCTCGCCGTATTGTTTGGCCAGCGCCTCCCGCGCCTCTCCGAGCAAGGGGGGACGGCCGGACGTATTATGAGCGTCCGTGGCGACAAAATCGATCCATCCGTGAGAAAACGCCCGATCCCGGAAGCGATGCAGATCCCACGGCACCTTTTCCGCAATGGTAGCGGCGTTCATCTGGAACAGCACCCGGAACTCTGCCCGAAGCGATTCAAACAGTTCCGGATTGCGCCGGAAAGCGTTGTAGCGCTCGCAATGGGCGATGATCGGCAGATAACCGGCGTTGGCCAGCCTGCGCACCGCATCCTTCACCGCCTCCGCGCTGCTGGTAGGATCAAACTCCACCAGCACGCAGGCCGTTCCCGCCAGCGTGGGCAGCTTTCGCTGCCGCAGCTGCTCCACGGCCACATCGGCATAGAAGATTTCGCAGCCCGAAAACAGCTGAATATCCATCCCCCGTTTTTCCCGGCATTCAAAATTGATCTCCCGCAGATGCCGGAAATAGCGTTCCCGGGGAAAGGCATGCATGGACGGATAGGCGTGGCTGGTGGCAATGAGCTGCCGAATTCCGTTCCGGCAGGCGGCTTCCAGCAGCGCGACGGATTCCTCCAGCGTTCGGGGGCCGTCGTCCACGCCGTAGACGACGTGCGCATGAATATCGGTCAATCCGTTCACATCTTTCCCTCATTGCTCATTGGAATACTGTCCGGGCACTCCCTGTCCCTGCTGATGGCTGTTCTGCGGTTTCTGGGGAGGACGCGCCCCCGCCATGGCGTTTCTCGGCTTTTCCTGCTGCATCCTGCGGGACGCGCCGGTCGGAGGAACCGCCTTTTTCTCCTGCTGCTCCTCCGATGGCCTGTAATCAGAGGATTGATAATGAGAATAATAATAGGACTTATAGTAATATTTTTTGGACTTATGCGTATCCATTTCCACTTTATTCAGAATCACGCCCAGCACGGTGCAGCCGGACTTCTGAATCTGCTGAACCGCCGAAACCAGCTCCCGCTTGGAAACCATCTCGTTGGTGACAACGAACAGCGTACCGTCGCAGATATTGGCGATCATGGCCGCGTCGATGATAACGCCCACCGGCGGCGCGTCCACCAGCACGAAATGATAGCGCTGGCGCAGCTCCTTCATCATGCCTGCAAACCCGGCGGAATTCAGCAGCGGCAGGGAATTGATGACTTCCTTTCCGATGGGGATAATGCTCAGGTTTTCAATATTGGTGCGGTATTGGATGTCCTCCAGATCGCAGCGGCCCGCCAGATAATGGGTCATGCCCAGCAAAGGCCCCTGCGTAACCGCGTCATAGCGGCTGACAAACACCGATTTGCGCAGGTCGGCGTCCACCAGCATGACGGAGTAGCCCAGACTGGCCAGCTTTTCCGCCAGATGAAAGGTAACGAAGCTCTTGCCCTCGTTGGCCGAGCAGCTGGTCAGCATGATCGTCTTATATTCCGCGCCGGAGAAAATCACGTTGGTCGCCAGCGTATTGATGGCTTCCGTGGTAGCGTAATCCAGTTTGGGAACTGCCCGAAGGCTCATCATCCTCATGCCCTATCCCCCCGCTTCGTCTTTTTCACCTGTACGCCCCCTGCCAGCGGAACGATGCTGAATACCGGCAGGCCCAGCTTTTCAATATCTTCCTTGGATTTGATGGTGTCGTTGAGCAGGAAGCGGGCCACGACAATGCCGGCCGCCAGCAGTCCGCCCGTCAGGAAGCCCAGCGCCATCAGCAGCTTTTTCCGGGGTTTGACCGGATCCTCCGGCAAAACAGCCGTAGACAGCACATTGGGCCGTTCGCTGGACATGACCTCCGCCACGTAATCGCTGACGACCTTGGCGTATTCATTGGCCACGTTCATGGCCTCCTGCCGGTTTTTGGAGCGCACGGAAATATTCAGGATTCGGGTGGAGGACGGATTCGTCACCGTGACCATGCTTTCCATCTCCTGAACGGTATAGGGCAGGTTCAGGGCCTCCCGCACCTGCTCATGCACCTCGCGGACAGCGAACATTTCAACGTAATCCGAAGCCAGATAGTTGCCGATCTGGAAATCGGAAAGATTGACCAGTGAGCCCTTGCTGGCGTTGAGCACATACAGCTTCGACGTTGCCTCGTAAACCGGCTTGGCAATCAGAAAGCCGTAAATCCCCGTCAGAAGCGTCCCCACCAGAGCGGCGGCAATAATGATCTTCAGCTTGTCCAGAAGCTCATAGCCCACCTCTACCAGATCGATATTCTCTTCGTATTCCGAAGCAAAATCGACCGGCCTGTTTTCCTGCTGTTCCGGCAAATAGCCCTGCATCCAGATCCCTCCATGTCCTGTCCCTTATTTTGGCAGAGTGCGCGGTTTTTTACGCTGCTTGGGTTCATTCCGCAGTCGTTCCGCCCATCCCATTCCGTTCCAAAGTATTCTTCTTCATCCCGGTCTGCCCTTTATTTTGATTTCAACGCATGCGAATTTCAGCCGTGGAACCGTGCGTTTTTTCCGAGAAATACGCAGAAGAGGATTTCTCTTGAAAACTTTTACATTTTATCATAATACATCTAAAAAGTCCAGTTCATATCTAATAATACTGAAAAATGCAAAAAATAAACGCATCCTGTCGAAAAAGCAGCCGTCGGCGCCCAAAAACCGTGCTTCGCCCGAACAGCAAAAATCCGCCGCGCTTTTCAAACGCGGCGGACGGGAACCTTCCCTTTTTCCTTTATTTTACTTGTACCGGGGCAGCCAGCTTCCGTGAGTTTCGATCAGATCGTCCACCATGCGCACGATGGTGTCCATATCCAGCTCGCTGCCGGTGTGGGGATCCAGCATCGCGGCCTGATAGATGTGTTCCTTTTTGTGGGTAACGGCGGCCTCGATGGTCAAAAGCTGTACGTTGATGTTAGTCATGTTCATGGCCGCGCACTGAACGGGCAGACGGCCCACATGGCAGGGATGCACGCCCATGCCATTCACCAGACAGGGCACTTCCACGCAGGCGTCCTGGGGCAGATTCTCGATCAGCCCGCCCTTGTTGAGGACGTTGCCGCCGATTTCATAGGGCGTGTTGGTCACGATGGATTCCATAATATAGGAAGCGTACTCCTTGGTGCGCTGATGATCCAGATGTTTACCCGTCTTCAGCTCATCCCGTTCCTTGGCCCATCCGGCGATCTGGTTGACGCAGCGGCGCGGATATTCGTCCAGCGGGATGTTGTAGCGCTCGATCAGCTCCGGATACTTGGACTTGATATAGAACATATTGTATTCGGAGTTGTGCTCGCTGGATTCGGTGCAGTAGTAGCCAAAGCGGCGGATATAGTCCATCCGAACCATATCGTCGTGCTTTTCCGCGCCGTCCTTCATGGCGGATTCGTTCTTTTCCAGCGCGCGGCGGCGAACCTCGGGATACAGGTCGTTGCCGTCCTTATCCTTCAGCTCCAGCAGCCAGCCCATGTGGTTGATGCCCGCGATCAGCTCCCGACGGCCTTCCAGCTTGTCCTCCATGCCCAGCTTCTTCAGCAGGCCTTCGGAGCAGACCTGCACACTGTGGCACAGGCCCACGGTTTCAATGCCCGTATAGCGCTGCATATAGCCGCTGAGCATAGCCATGGGGTTGGTATAGTTCAGGAACAGCGCGTCCGGGCATACTTCCCGCATGTCTCTGGCAAAATCGTCCATCACGGGGATGGTGCGCAGGGCGCGCATGATGCCGCCGATGCCCAGCGTATCGCCGATGGTCTGACGAAGGCCGTACTTCTTGGGCACTTCAAAGTCGATGATGGTGCAGGGATCGTACAGACCCACCTGAATGGCGTTGACCACGAAACGGGCGCCGCGCAGGGCTTCCTTGCGGTTCTCCACGCCCAGATGCTTGGTGATGCGGGCATGGCCGCCCTTGGTCTCGTTCATGGCGGAGATGATTTCAAAGCTCTCTTCCAGCCGGGTCGCGTCGATGTCATACAGGGCGTATTCCCAATCCTTCAGCGCGTCCGAGCACATGCAGTCGCCCAGCACGTTGCGCACGAAGACCGTGCTGCCAGCGCCCATAAAGGTGATCTTATTCATACCGTTTCCTCCTTTGGCGTTCCGTTTGGTTTTTTTCGCATTTTCGTGCGAACCGTTATCCCTATTATGCCAGCAAAGCAGGAAAAAAGCTATTGCAATTTGTGAGAAGGTTTTGGCATAATGTTATCTATAGAAAGCCCATCTTTTTCCAGGGGAGGAATGCCTGTGGCAGAGCCGTTTTTGCTTTCCGATCAGCACTTTCGGGATATCAATCCCGTGGACTGCGGCTGGGAGCGCTGCGAGCCTTCTCATTCCTTCGGCCCGACGGCGCGAATGTACTGGCTTTTGCACTATGTCGTCAGCGGAAGCGGCGTCTTTGAGTCAGGCGGCGTGCGGCATCCCGTCCGGGGCGGACAGATGTTCGTGATCCGCCCGCTGGAAACCACCTTCTATCAGGCGGATGAACACGACCCATGGGAATACATCTGGATCGGCTTCACCACTGCGCTGACCCTGCCCGCGCCGCTACGGGAGCAGGCGGTCGTGCAGCACAGCGGGCTGGGTTCTCTGTTTTCCTCCGTTCTCCGGCTGCGAACCATGACGCAGGGCCGCGAATTATTCCTTTGCGGGCAGGTCTACCAGCTGCTTTCCCTGCTCAGCGAACGCCAGCCGTTGGAAAACGATTATGTGGAACAGGCCCAAACCTATCTGGCCAGCAACTACATGCAGGATGTTTCCATCTCCGGTCTGGCCGCACGGCTTGGCCTGAACCGCTCGTATTTCAGCACGCTCTTTCATCAGCGGACAGGTCTTTCGCCCCAGCAGTACCTTCTCCGCTGCCGCATGGAGCACGCCCGGGAGCTTCTGTGCAGCCACGCCTTTACCCCCGGCGAGGCTGCGCTGGCCGTCGGCTATCCTGACATTTTCGCCTTTTCCCGGATGTTCAAACGTTATTACGGCGTTTCCCCCAGCGAAGCCCTGCGGCAAAACCAGGCAAACAAACAGGCGCACGACTAAACATCGTGCGCCCCAGAGTATCGAAAAAAGCAAGTTGGCTATCAGTGATCGTAAACCAGCTTAGTGGTACGCAGCACCGAGTACGCGAACCGTCTGTTTACTGCAATGCGAATCCCACTCTGCACAGCAAATAGCCTACAAAACGCTGTTTGCGGAGCTTTGTGACCAGCTACCCGTTTACTGACCGTCTGCATTTTTCTTTTGATAAACTCCCATATGAATAAAATCTATAAAACCTTTGTCTCTCAATAGCTGCAATTGCTGTCGGATTTTTGCTCTGACATTATGATTATTCGGATGAAGGATAGAAAGTCGATCTTCAAAACGATAAACGTCCTCAAGAGAAAAAAGCTGTTTCGGAATACTATTTACGCATTTCAAAACGTCCAATAGCCAGCCCCGTGCCTCAAGATTATTGGTATACAAATGATCAGCTTGCCTGATCTGTTCCATAACAAGTATTTTGCTTGTCCAACTGCGATTAAGCACTAGCGGAATTTGTCCCTGCTGCGGAATTTTATCCAATCGAATATTACACCCCTCCCAACCTGCTCTTCTAGCAGCAGGAGCCAATGGTTTTCGCTTTTCAATCATATCTGGCATAATAAAATACTTTGGTATTATCCATAGATTTTCAACAATCAATTCTTTTGGATGATATGTCATAATAAAAAAGTCTGGATTGTCGTTACTTGTAATTCGTTCTATAAAACTATCATAGGCTCCATCAGCTATTTTTGAGCCAATATTCCCTTTCTTGCTTTTTAATTCATATTGATTATTACATGCAGGACAATAAAAATCAGCGACTTTCTCATTATTAGGGAAATGCTTAATTTGGGGATTTCCACATCTCGGGCAATAAATTCGCTCGCCCACCCATGTTTCGGTCATCACTCTGGCTTTTTGAGAATCATTTGTGTATTTTGCACTCAATTTAACAGGTAACTGCAAATCCATCACAATCGCCTCTATTTATTTTTTCTAAAATTCAATTTTATTATACAGAGTCCGGAAACAGCTTCACGCTCTCCTCATCCATAAAAGCAGGGGTATAGGCGCTGTCCGCCGCTTCCTTCTCCTGCAAATAGCCGTCCAGCCCCAATTCCAGCATGTGATCCAGCACCTGCCGGTATTCCCGGCCCGTCAGGCGGCGATTCAGCCCCGGCAGCTTGCTGTCGTTCATGGGCGTGTACTGGCGCATCAGACTGACCGGCGTTCCCTTGGGCAGCTCTACCGCGATGGCGTCCAGAATGGCCATGCTTTCATGAGTGCGCAGGGGCAAAATCAGGTGCCGCACCAGCGTCCCGGACAGCATCATGCCGTTTTCGTCATAGTGGGGCAGGCCCGTCTGGGTGCACATGGCCTTCACCGCCGCCAACGCCACCTCAAAATAATCCGGCGCGGCGGCCAGTGCGGCGGCGCTCTTTTCGGAATAGTACTTCAAGTCCGGCAGGAAAATATCCACCAATCCCCGGGCGTTTTCGATCGTCTCCAGCGTTTCATAGCCGCTGGAATTCCACACGACCGGGATGCCCGGCTTCCGAATGGACAGCGCCTCGAAAATCGCCGGAGCAAAGTGGCTGGGCGTGACCAGATTCAGATTATGCACGCCTGTTTCCTCCAGTCGGCGGAACAGCTCCGCCAATTGACGGGGCGTCATGGCCCGGCCCCAATCGTGGTGGCTGATAGGCTCATTCTGGCAGAATACGCAGCCCAGCGAACACCCGCTGAAAAACACCGTTCCGCTGCCCCGCGTTCCGCTCAGGCAGGGTTCTTCCCAGTAATGAGCGGCGGCGCGGGACACCACCGGCAGCGTTCCCATATGGCAGAAACCTTTCCCCTCATGCTCCGTGCGTTCCGCATTGCAGCGGCGGGGACAGACATTGCATTTCATCCTTCCAAACCTCCCTGACCGGCGGTCTCGCGGTCGCCCTTGCCATCCGGCTCAAAATTGGGTATAATCGGAATGACGCACCCGTCAAACCTTAGGAAACGGAGGAACCAACCATGCTGGAATTCAAATTTGACACCCAGCTTCTGATCGAGGGCCAGAACCTCTCGGAAGACGCCATCAATGAATACATCACCAACAACCTCAAGGGCGACTGCCTGCTGGCCGTGGGCGATGAAGATCTCATCAAGATCCATTTTCACACCAACGAGCCTTGGCAGCTGCTGGAATACGCCGCCTCTCTGGGCGAAATTTACGACATCGTCGTCGAAAACATGGAGCGCCAGGAAAACGGCCTGCAGGGCTAAGCAGGGGTAGTACCCCTGCACCCCACACCGCGCCCGTTGGGCGCGGGGCTGCTCGGGAGACATGCGGCTTGGCTGCGAAGCTACCGCCGCTCGGCAACAGGCCTCGCGGCTCGCGGGTCTGGTGTGATTTCCTGTCCGCTGGCCGGTACAGACCGCCATTCGGCGACGAGTCTCATGGCTCGCTTTCAAAGTCCAGCTTGTTTTGAAAAAAACAGGCTGGACTTTTGTGTTGCCAAAATACCCAAGCCGCAAGGGGCGCGTCTGCCCGCCGCCGACAGAGAAAATGAAAATCAGCCCATTCATCCATGCCGCAAAATTTTCCAGTCACACCGAAGCATCCCAACCCGCAAGGGGTAAGGTTGCCCCACGCCGACTGCGGGGGAGCAGAGCGGCGATAGGCAGCGGAGGGAAAAAGCCTTGCCCTTTTTGAAAGAGGAAAAGAGTGAGCACGAGCGCGCACGAACGTCCATG
>SFGO01000139.1 GCA_004556545.1 Clostridiales bacterium | reverse complement strand
GCGCGCTCGGAGCTCGCCTTTTTCCGCCGTCAAAATGGGCGGGCCTTTTTCCCTCCGCTGCCTATCGCCGCTCTGCTCCGGCGCAGTTGGCGGTGGGCAGGCTTACCCCTTGCGGGGATTCTGCTTCCGTCACAGTGGGTGTGGTGCAGTCTTGCCCCTTGCAGGGGAAAAGGGGTTTTGTGGCTTGGCTGTTTTGCCGCGCAAAGAACAAAGTCTTTTACTCCCCCGCAGTTGGCGTGGGGCAACCTTACCCCTTGCGGGGGAATGGGATTCTGTTGCTTGGCCGATTTCGGGAGGTCATCGGCCAGCGGGTTTGGGGGTGCGAGCCATGAGGCCTGTCGCCGAATGGCGGTCTGCACTCGCCACCCGGCAGGGAGCCGCACCAGACCCGCGAGCCGCGAGGCCTGTCGCCGAGCGGCGGTAAAACCCCGGCCAAGCCGCATGTCCCCCGAGCGCCCTGCGCGCCTATGGCGCGCAGTCCGGGGTGCAGGGGCGGCGAGAGGAAGCGCGTGTCCAGTGGACACAACCGCCGCAGGCGGTTCGCGACCGGCAGCCGTCAACCGAAACGAGGATTTGACACGGCAGTGTCAAAGACGACGATTGAGGTTGCGGACTTCTACCCCTGCCTGCGGGGCAGGAGGAAGAAGGCGGCGGCGAGAAGGATCAGAAGCGGCAGGGCGACGAGAAGGGCGACGCCCATGGTCTGGCTGCCTACGGTCAGGGAGGGGCGGAAGGCGCTGGCGGCCATGATGTCCAGCGAGATTTCGCCGGTGGGAACCAGTTCCTTGAGAACGGCCGTCAGGAATTGATCGTTGAAGGTGCTCTGGTAAATGTATTCGTCCGCCAGCATGGCGCTGTTGCCAAGGGCAAATAGCCGGCTTACGTTGCCGTTCGCATGCATCCGATGGGCGTAGAGAGCCAGCGAAAGCTCGCCTTCCCGGTCGCCTTCCTGCTTTTCCAGCGTGTTCTTGCCGTCAGTCAGGCTGCGCAGATAGCCGTGCGGGCCGGTCTTCAGCACCGTGGCGACCGTCAGGCTGCTGTCCGGCTCGCCTGGATCCTCAAAGGCGCTGGCGGCGGGCATCAGCAGAACGTCGTAGCCGCTGCTGAGCAGGGCGGCGGTCATGTCCAGTTCGCAGACCTTCGGGATGATGTAAAGCGGCTCGCCGTAGTAGGTGTCGGTGTCCTCCTCCCCCGCCACGGCCACCCCCGCCAGAGGCGTCACACCATAGCTGCGCAGAAAGGCCAGATAATTGGGCACGCCCTCGATGGGGTCGGTGTAGTCGCGAACGATAAAGACGTTGCTGCCGCTCTGGGTATAGGTCAGCAAAGTCTGGGCTTCGTCGTCGGTCAGATCCTTTTGCAGCCCGACGATGAACAGACAGTCAATGCCGTCCAGCACGTCCCCCGTGCGCAGGTTCACGCTGCGGCTGTCGATATTGTTGCTGGTGAGGAAATCGGTGAAATTCGTCAGGTTTTCCAGCGTCAGTTCGCCGTGGCCCTGCAGGAAGCCCACGGTGGGAATCTCTTCCCGGGTGGCGTAAACGATGGCCTCCGTCAGATTTTTTTCGTAGCTCAGGCCCTCGATCTGGAATTCCCCGGCCTCGATGTTGTAGCCGGTGGTGAAAAAGTTCTGATAGTTCAGCACCTTATAGCGCCCGGTGGCCGGGCAGGAAACGATGACGGAATCCGCCGATACGGAGGTAGTCTCGTCGCCGCTAAACCGGGACAGAATGGCCGGATTCCGGGCAATATCCGTGGGAATCACGCTGATGTGCTCGGAAAGCACCTTGTAGCGGTTCAGCACCTGCAAAACCTGCTCGTCCTCGTCTCCGTTCTGGTAGAGCAGATACAGCTCCACATCGTCCTGAACCCGTTCCAGCGCCTTCTGCGTTTCCTCGCCGGTGGTGGCGTAGCGGTTGTAGCTCAGATCCTTCCGCCAGCCGTACAGGTTTTCCAGCCCCGTCACCGCCGCGTTGGCCAGCACGAACAGGGTCAGAAACGCCGCCATCAGAAGAGCGCTGCGGCGGCCGTGCCGCCACTTGGGCTGACGCAGGCGCGCCAGCAGGCGGTTTGCCTTTTTGGGTGTTTTCATATCAGGCCGCGCCTCCTTCCCCGAACCGGCGGGCGTCCAGCACCCGAACTGCTCCCGCCAGACACACGATGATGAAGCTCACGAAAAACAGAACGCTGGCGTAGCTGAGCTGTCCCAGCAGAAAAGGCTCGTAGCGGTCGTACAGGCTGATGAAATTCAGCGCGTCCCGCAGCCAGGAAACGCCCACGTTGCTGGCCAGCAGGTCGGTCATCCACAGGAAGAAATTCGCGCCGAAGCCCGCCACCGCGCCGGTGATCTGATTTTTGGCAAAGCAGCTCACCAGCAGATCCAGCGCCAGAAAGCTCAGGCTTTGCAGCGTAAAGCCCAGATAGCCCACGAACCATTCTCCGGCGTACACTGTGCCGTAAAAGGCGATGATGAGCGTGTACAAATTGCTGCAAAGAATCGTCAGAAGCAGCACCGCAGCGGCGGCGAAATATTTGCCCAGCACCGCCGAGGCCAGCGAGACCGGCGCGGTCAGCAGCAGCTGATCGGTGCGCTTCTGCCGCTCCTCACAGATCAGCCGCATGGTCAGCAGGGGACAAAGCAGCATATTCAGCAGCGTCAGCTGAGAAAGGAAGGACAAAAGATCGCCCGACAGGCTTTTCAGGTTGGAAAGATAAAAGATCAGCCCGGCCAGCGCCAGAAACACGCCCATGAACACATAGCCCACCGGTGTGCGGTAGTAGCCGAGGAATTCCCGTTTGAAGATGGTTTTCACTTCCGGCTTTCTCCTTTCACTCGTCTGCGATGGCCTGCAGGAACACCTGCTCCAGATCGCCATTCTGGCGGCTCAGATGAAGCAGCGGCACGCCCAGCCGGCTCAAAAGCGCAAACAGCCGCCGCTCCGGCTCGCTTTCTCCGGCAGCGAAGACTAAGGTCAGCGTGGTTCGGTCAGGATGGCTGTCCGGCTGTACGGTCAGCCGCCGCAGGCCGTCCAGCTCCCTGAGCCGGGGCGCGATATTCTTTTCCGCCGCGCCCACCGTCACCAGCAGGGAAGCGGCGTCAGCGTCATTTTCCTCGTTCAGCGTCAGGGTAGTCTTCACCTGCCCCTGATGCAGAATGACCACCTGATCGCATAGCTGCTGTACCTCGCTGAGGATATGGGAAGAAAACAGGATCGTCTTTTCCCGGCTCAGGCGGCGGATGAGCGAGCGGATCTCGGTGATCTGCTTGGGATCCAGCCCCACGGTGGGCTCGTCCAGCACCAGAATTTCCGGGTCGCCGCACAGGGCCTGCGCCAGTCCGGCCCGCTGGCGATAGCCCTTGCTCAGGTGGGACAAAAGCCGCCGCTGCATCTGGGTCAGGCCGCAAAGCTCCATGATCTCGTCCACATGCGCGGGCACCGCCCGGTTTTCCACGCCCTTGAGCTGGGCGGCGAAGCGCAGGTATTCCCGCACGGTCATTTCGTCGTACAGCGGCGGCACTTCCGGCAGATAGCCCAGATGCTTCCGGGCTTCCTCCGGCTCCAGCAGCGCGTCGTGTCCGTCCAGCAGCGCCTGCCCCTCCGTCGGGGCCAGATAGCCCGTCAGAATATTGATCAGCGTGGTCTTGCCCGCGCCGTTCTGCCCCAGCAGCCCCAGCACCGAGCCTTTTTCCACATGCAGCGACACATCCCGCAGGGCGTACAGAGAGCCGTAGCGTTTGGTCACATGCTGAATATCGATCACAGGAAAACCTCCCTCGAGCCATGTCATGATGGTTTCACCTTTCTATCATAACACATTCCCGCCGGTCGCGTGTGACAGAATTGTAAAACCGATGGAAGAGAAGAAAAAACGCAAAAGGCCCGCGCCGGAATGGGTGCGGGCCTCAGAGTGTCAAAAAAGCGGAGGTGCAGGAGGCACTGCTGCCACTCAATCGTCGCAGGGACTACTGCCGTAGTCCCCGCTTGTTTCGTGTCACACCTGCGGGTCGCTAACCGCCTATGGCGGTTGTGCCCACCGTGCACCCGCTTCCCTCCGGTGCCTGCCGGGGTTATAGGGCGGCGAGAAGGAGCGCGCATCCAGTGGATGCAGCTGCCGAAGGCAGCTAGCGACTGACAGC
>SFGO01000028.1 GCA_004556545.1 Clostridiales bacterium | reverse complement strand
GGGATTAAAACAATACCGGCATATGCATTTTATGACTGCGATAATTTTGAATATTTCGATTTGCCGGAATCTCTGACACAGATTCAACGATATACATTCTACGGTTGCACCGGCCTGTCCGAAATGGTGATTCCTGCAAAGGTGGAAACGATAGGCTCGAATGCCTTTTATGGCTGCAGCGGCCTGACCAGCGTAACGCTGAATGACGGATTGAAGACGATTAGCTCCTATGCCTTTTATGGCTGCACAAAGCTTGGGAAAACCTATGTTCCCAGCAGCGTTACGTCTATCGGCTCCAGTGCCTTCGGCAACTGCCCCAATTTGAAAATATTCTGCGAGTACGGTTCCACGGCGCTGCAGTACGCTATGAAGAATAATATTCCCTACTATTTTCTGTCCCTGGTGAACGCCTGGCTGCCGGGCGGAAATCTTTACCAGGGAGACGGATACCATATCAGCGGTCAGATTCGCTGCAGCGACCCGATTCTGAGCGCTCAGGTAAGACTTTATGACGCGGCCGGAACGGTGCTGCGCTCCGGAGAGGTCACGAATAACGCTGCCCTGATCAATCTGGATACCTATTTGGACAGCTGCATCGATCTGCCAAGCCTGGCGCTGGGGAACTACAGCATTGAGGTTTTGGCGACTACCGCAGAGGAAACTAAAACCTTTATACGCAAGAGCTTCACCGTGATTCCCCCTCCGCTGCGCGTGAGCCTTTCCGGCGAGTCCATTCCCAGCGGCCTTTACAAAGTGGGGGCTGACTTTACGCTGGCAGGAACGATTCACTCCAACTACAGTATCACCTCTGTTACCGCAGGCGTTTATAAAAAGGATGGAACCGCTACCTCAATGGTGGCGACCGTCGTACCGAACGCCCTGACCTATGATCTTGCCAACCTGGCATCGACTGCCCAAATCAGTTCGCTGACAGACGGACAGTATATTTATCAGATTACCGTAACGTCGAACGGTCAGACACTGACGCTGAAAAGAAGCGCCTTCGGTGTCGGAACTGCGGGCGGAGATGGCATTGATGACGAAGACCTTGCAAAGGCACTGAAATTTGCTTCCAAATGGGAAAACCGAGGAGTTTTCACGAACCTGACGGAGTACGAGGACTATCTGTTTTCCTTGAATGAACTGGATTCTTTTACAATCGCAATGGTTTCCGGCGATAAGGTGGTTTGGAAGCTTTTCTGGGATATGCTCACAAATTCCCCAACCAACTCTTATGCGGTGGAACTGTATAAGGCACGGATTGCTTCCGCTGTTGAAGATCAAATCAATGCCGGCTTTAGCGGCACGGGTGATTTGAAAATCTATAAAGACGTCGTAGATTGGACCGCAAAAATAGCAAGCGGAACGGAAATCGGATTAAAGGATTATTTTATCCGGCTGGAAGCTGACTATGGAGCCATTAAGGATTCTGTCAATCTGCTGAGCTATGACTATACCGTCAGCGCGGCAACCTATGCCGGCATGCTGCAGCTGGGCGAGGTCGTGGATGGCTTAGAGCTTATCGGCTCTGGTATGGAATACATTTCCGATATGGGGGAAATACTGAAACAGGTATTCTGCGACTACGAAGCAGGCACCAACGTGTTGGATGCTGTACAGAAAGCTATGGGCTTAACCGGAAATGCGGATTTCGATGAGGCAATGCGTCAGATCCGCATCGAATATACGAACTCTTTTGTTGGCGTGACAAACTGGCTTGTTAGCGAATGCAGGGATAAGATAGGAAAAATGGCGATTAAGGAGATTCTTTCGTTTGCCGCAGGCAATACGTACAAGCTCTATAGCCTTGCCAGAGAGATCATTTTTAAGGTATCGGGACTGGAAAAGCGCTCCAATAACAATATGAAGTTTGCCACTGGCCTTACGGTATTCTTTAATGCAGAGAGAGCTTATCAAAATGCATTCGACAGAGTGTACAATGGCGATCAATCAGAGGAAGCGCTTCGGGAATTGCTGATTTGTTTCCGATTTACCTATTCTTGCGCTGATAGCGTGTACGCTACTCTTTATGAATTGAGTTCCAACAAAGCAGAGATTCAGGATGCTATTGATAATAAACTTCACGCAATCAGCATGAACTAAATCCGACACAAACAATAGAAGGGAATGACTGAAAGCCGCAGGTTTCTATAAAATGGATACCTGCGGCTCTTCCCTTTTTCTTCCCTTGACGGAAAAGCATTTGCATACTATAATAAGCCCATGCGAAAGCGGAACGATCCAATAAGCGGAGAGGAGGGAAAGGCCGTATGAAGTTTGGCAAAATCCTGCTGACGGCGCTTGTGTGCGGCCTTTTTCTGCTGCTTTTGAGCGCTTTGGTCGTCACGCCTGAAACGGAAACGGTTCTCCCGGAGCCCCAGCCCCTGACCGGGCTGCAAATGAGCGCCCGCGCCCTGCCGGTCTGCGGGGATGGGGGAGAAACGGCCCGCTGGGGGCTGGTGCTGGCGGCGCTGTTCTTCTGCGCGCCATTGTGCCTGCTTCCCCGCCTCAGCCTGAGCCGGGACGCCAACGGCCGGGTGCTGCGTAGGAGCCGTTATCTGGAAGAAGCGTATCTTTTGTTCCGGCAGGATGTTGCCTGCGGCTGATTTCTTCGGATTTTCTTTCCGCAACCGCGGAAAATAAAATCATACAAAATACGGACGGAAGGATGGTTGACAAACAATGAAAGTCAACAATCGTCGCCGCGCCAAGATGAGCAGGAAGGCTTCGGCCATTCTGGCTCTTTGCGTGGTGCTGGTACTCACCATCGCCGTGGGGTATCTGGGCGTGCATGGCACGTGGCTGGATAGCCGCGGTTTGTACAAGCTGCTCCCCTGGCTGCCCACCACCGATGTGGAAAACTGGCCCCAGAGCATCGCCCTGGGTCTTGACCTGAAGGGCGGCGTGTATGTCGAATACGAAGCCACCATGAGCGACGAGCTGCGGGAGGAAGGCAACAACTTCGACTACCTGCTGCAGAACACCATGGATATCATCGCCAAGCGTCTGACGGAAAAGGGCTATCCGGAAGCCACCGTCAGCAAGGTGGGCGCCAGCGGCATCCGTGTGGAGATCCCCGATGTGACCGATCCCGCCGCCGTGCTGGATCTGATCGGCTCTCCCGCCAAGCTGGAGTTCCTGGATTCCGACGGCAACGTCTTCATGGACGGCAGCGCCCTGCAGACCGCTTACGCCACCAAGGATGAAAACTCCAAGCCCGCCATCAGCTTCACCCTGACCAAGGAAGGCGCGGACATCTTCGGCGATATGACCGCCAAGAGCATCGGCAAGGCCATCACCATTCAGCTGGACGGCAACGTGCTGATGAGCCCCACCGTGCAGACCGCCATTTACGGCGGGCAGGTGCTGGTGACCGGTTCCTTCACCGAGGAACAGGCGCAGAACTACGCCCTGCAGCTGCAGAGCGGCGCGCTGCCGCTGGATCTGCGGCAGGACAAGCTGGACACCATCTCCGCCACGCTGGGCGTGGACGCGCTGGGTACCAGCGTGAAGGCCGCCATCATCGGCATCCTGATCGTCATGCTGATTATGCTGGTTCGTTATCGTGTGGCCGGTCTGGTGGCTGACTGGGCGCTGTGTATCTACATCATCCTGCTGTTCCTGTTCATCGCCGTGGTTCCCGGCATCCAGCTGACGCTGCCCGGCATCGCCGGCGTGATTCTGGGTATCGGTATGGCCGTGGACGCCAACGTGGTCATTTTTGAGCGCGTGAAGGAAGAAGTCCGCGCCGGACGGCCCACCATCCATGCGGTGCGCATCGGCTTCAAGCATGCCATGAGCGCTGTGGTGGACGCGAACATTACCACCATCATCGCGGCTGTGGTGCTGCTGTTCTTCGGCACCGGCTCCGTGCAGGGCTTCGCGACCACGCTGCTGCTGGGCGTTATCGCCAGCATGCTGACCGCGATCCTGATCACCCGCTTCCTGCTGACCTGCGTGGTTCGCATCTGGCCCAATCCCGCCCTGTATGCGGCGAATGCAAAGCCCGCTGCGGACGAAACCGTGAAGGAGGCGAAGTAAGATGAAAATTCAGAATCGTGCAAAAATTTGCCTCTGCGTTTCCATCGCGATCATGCTGATCGCCGCCGTCATGAGCCTGACCGGCCATGGCATCAACTATGGTATTGACTTTGCGGGCGGTCTGAACCTGCAGTACAATATGGGCGCCGCCTACGACAAGGCCGATGTGGAAGAGGCGCTGAAGGCTCAGGGCATCGAGGAATTCGTGGTGTCCTCCGTAGGCTCCGACGGAACTACCGTGCAGATCCGCGTTCCCACCCTGTCCAGCGAGGACGAGGTGCAGAACCTGCAGAACGGTCTGGAAAGCGCTCTTCTGGAAAAATACCCCGATATGGACACCGACAACGCTACGGCCAGCTATGTGGGACCTGTGGCCGGTGCGACGCTGGTGCGCAATGCCGTTTTCAGCGTGCTGATCGCCGCCGCGCTGATGCTGATCTACATTGCCTTCCGCTTCGACCTGTTCAGCGGTATCGCGGCTGTGGTGGGTCTGCTGCATGACGTGCTCATCATGATCAGCTTTATGGTCATCCTGCGCAGCGTGATTCAGATGAACTCTTCCTTCATCGCCGCCATGCTGACCATCGTGGGCTATTCCATCAACAACACCATCGTGATCTTCGACCGCATCCGCGAGAACAACAAGAAGCCCGCGCTGGCCGGTCAGCCCCGTTCCGAAATCGTGGAACTGAGCGTGAAGGAGAGCCTTGGCCGTACCATCAACACCACGCTGACCACGCTGGTGACCATCGTGACCCTGTACATCCTGGGCGTTGCTTCCATTCGGGAGTTCAGCCTGCCCATCATCATCGGTATTCTGGCCGGTGCGTACAGCGCCAACCTGATCAATGGCTATGTCTGGGCCGCGCTGGAAGACGCCCGTCTTGCCCGCAAGAGCCAGAAGAAAGTCGCGTAACCAAGACCAAAAAAGAGAAAGGTCTGTGCATCATGCGCAGGCCTTTTTTCTGCCGTAAGGATTTCTGCCATAAGGATACGGAAGCGCTGCGGAGCAGGGTTTGCTCTCCATCCGAGCGCACCAAAGGTTTGTTTCGACGGACGGCGGTCAGGCGATGGAGTCTCTCTATAGAAAATGAGCGTCCCGCAGGGGGGAGAGCAAGCGCGGACTAAAGCGGCAGTAGTCCTCTACGGACGTGGAGCATTTGCGCGTTCTCCTTCACATGGCTTTTTGATAAAATGAGAGCGCTTCTCCCTCACAGGGCAGAAGCGCCCTTATTTTCAAATTCCCTCAGCCGTCCAAAGCCCGTCAGTCCACATCCCACTCGCAGATGTAGCTGCAGCCCGGATCCACCTTGGCCGTCTCGTAGAAATGACTGTCGTTCCAGGTTCCGTCCAGATGCTTGTAGAAATACATGCCGTAACGTTCCTTGGCGGAACGGCTGGGCTCATTCTCATGCCAGTTCACATAATCGAACGGTTCGCCGGTGACCCAGATCCAGTCACCGGTGCGGGCTTCGTCGGAAAGGCCGAAGAAGGCGGTCAGATAGCCGCTGTCCCGCATGAAGTGATAGACGAAATCATTTTCTTCCGCGCTGGTCAGGGTTGCCAGATGGCCGCCCAGCAGCTCGCAGAACACCTGCGCCTGCCGCCAGGTGGGCACGCCCTTGAAGATCTGATACTGATGCTTCGTGCCGTCGGGGGCGGTAAAGATTTCCGACTTCTCGGAAGTGTTGTCATCCCGAAGCCGAACGGCGGTGATGGGTTCCATTTCGGGCATCACCATCACGGAAGCGTTGCTGAAATCGCCCAGAGATTCAAACAGCGCGTTGGCGGTATCCAGATCCCACACCATGCGGGCGCATTCGGCCTGAATGTACGTGGCGTTATTTTTTAGCGTTTCAGCGACCTGCGCGGCCCGTTCCGAAGCATCCCCGTAAGAAGCGGCTTCAAACCCGGCCTGCGCCGCTTTCAGGTCCCCCGCTTCTTCCAACGCGGCGGCAGCGTAATAAACCAGCGACCCCGTCACGGACTTTTTCAGCTCGGCGGCCTTGTCAGCGCTGTCTTCGTAATCGCCCAGCGCCAGATATTGCGCCAGCGCTTCAGCCTTGTCGCTGTTTTCCCCGGCCAGCGCGTACTCGGCTTTCTGCCAGGCTTCCTGCATCTTGACGGCCTGCTCGGCGCTGTCCTCGTAGCCGCCCAGCGCCAGGAACCAGTTGGCGGCGGAAAGATAATCGCCGTCATGAGCGTAATCCTGCGCCTTGGCATAGGCGCTGCGGCGGGCCAGCTCCCGCGCCGTTTCATAGACCTTTTCGGTAGCGCCCTCGTGAGCGCCCGCTTCGATGAAGCTGTCCCGGGCCTCGGCCAGCTTTCCGGCGGCTTCCAGCTCCAGCCCCTTGGCATAGGCCTGATTTTCCGCTTCCAGCTTCAGCTGCTCCTGCAGCTTTTCATCGGCGGCTTTGGCGCGCTTGCGGCTGTCACTGAAGGAACCCAGCGACTCGAAAAGCTCCTTGGCCTCTGCGTATTCGCCGTTGGAATACAGCTCCTTGGCGCGCAGATAGTCGCTGCGCATCACCTGCGTGGTGCAGGTGCCCAGATAGGACTTGCTCTTTTCATAATTGCCAAGTTCCTCGAACAGCGGCTTGGCCTCGGCGTACTGCTTTTTGCTGTAGAGGGAGACCGCTTCTTTGTAGGTCGCGGCTTTCCACTGACGGCGGCTGTCCCCGGCCTTGGCCCGGCTGTCGGAAAAATCCTCCAGAGCGGAGAAAGCTTCATAAGCCCCGGCATAATCGCCAGCCTCGTATAGCTGAAGCGCCGCGTCGTATTGGGCCTGCAGCGCCGCGTCCTCCGTGCCCTCGGCCCAAGCCGCGCTCATCATCAGCAGCGCCGCCAGTACCAGCGCCGTCAGTCTGGAAGCCAAACGAAATTTTCTCATGGTTCTGATTCTCCTTTGCCGTCACTGCTCGTCCGTCTGGCTCAGCGTGTCCAGCGGGAACGTGCCCAGCGTGATCAGACTGGTGACGGAGCGGTCGTTCTTCTTATTATAATGCCGGTCGGAATTCACCAGCTGGCCCATAAAGACCAGCTTGACCGAGTTGCCGCCGTCCAGGTTCAGGGCTTCGGTACAGCCCAGCTCCTTCATCCTTTCGGCCACCCAGATCAGACCCACGCCGTCGGAACGCTTGTTGCGGCCCTCCACGGTCATCAGCAGGTAATGGTTTGGCTCGATCATGCCCAGCGCCTGCCGGGGATTGGCGTATTCGAACACCTTGTCGATCACCTGCTGGCCGATCTGGCTCTCGCTGAGCAGCACGGGGCCGAAGCACCAGGTGTCCGTAGCGCCCTGCGCCATCAGCTCTTCGCCGTCGATGCTGCCCGCCAGATAGGTCTTCATGCTTCCGTCGGGATACAGGGCGATCAGGTCATAGGAAGGCAGCGTATAATGAGGCTCTTTCAAAGAGTCGTTAGCCAGAAGCACCCCATTCTGGATAATGATGCCGGGGCGGCGCTTCTGATAGACCCGGAAGCCGTAGAAATCATCGCTGAAGGCCAGAATGCTGTTGAGCTGAGTGGCAAAATCCTCCGCCATCATGAAGCGGCGGCCAATCTGCTCGGGATTGGCATGCTGGGTGACGAACTTCACGCCCGGGATCACCTTGATCTCGGTTTCGTACCACACCAGCTTGCGGTTGCGCTCCACCACGTCCTGAAAGCGGCGGATGTTGATGAACAGCTGGCTGTCCACGTACGTCCATTCGCCTGCTTCATCGTTCATCACCAGATAATAGGACGGATCCGCGTCTTCGGGAAGGAAGCCGTCGGCGGTCAGGGCCGGAGCATCGTCCCGCAGGGCGTAAAGGGGCGTGAAGACAGCGGTACTGTCTTCGGCGGAAGGCTGGGACGCGGGCGCTTCCGTGACTTCGGGAGCAGCCGTTTCAGCGACGGATTCCTCCGCTATAGCGGCAGGCAGCAGGGACAGCAGCATGACCAGCGCCGCCGCGCAGGCCGCCAGCCGCTTCGAAAAGAGAAAACCGGTCTTTTTTTGGCACATCATACAGCAAACCCTTCCTGAATGGCAAACTTTTGTAACGCAAGCCACATTCGCATCATTATAGCATAGCCCGCAATGCTTAGGCAAGGAAAAAAGGCGGGGAAAAGGCTGCGGCAAAGGGGATTTTCGGCGCAGTTTTTCTTTGACGGCAGGCCGTTTGTATGATAGGATAGCGTCCGGATCCGAAAAGAGTGAAGATACACGATGGGATAGGGAAAAGCCCGCAGGAGGAATGACATCTATGGAAAAGGATTTGACACAGGGAAAACCGGCGCGGGTGCTGCTTCGTTTTGCACTGCCGGTAATCGGCGGAAACCTGTTCCAGCTCTTTTATACGCTGGCCGACTCTGTGATCGTGGGCCGCACGCTGGGGGCGGACGCGCTGGCAGCGGTAGGCTCCACCAGCATCATCATTTATCTGGTGCTGTGCTTTATTCAGGGCTTTACCGGCGGCTTCGGCATCTGTCTGGGGCAGCGCTTCGGCGCAAAGGATCAGGCTGGAATGGAGCGAAGCGTTCGGATTTCGTGGGCGCTGTCCCTGTTTTTCACCCTTGTGCTGACGGTGCTGTGCTGCCTGCTGGCTCATCCCATCCTTCGGTGGATGCAGACGCCGGAAGCGATCTATGAAGCCGCCTACGACTACATGTTCGTCATTCTGCTGGGGACGGGCGCAACGATCTTCTACAATATGATCTCCAATATGCTGCGGGCGCTGGGGGACAGCCGCACGCCGGTCATCTTTCTGGTGGCGTCTTCGCTGGGCAACGTGGCGCTGGATATTCTGTTTATCGTTCCCCTGCGGATGGGCGTTGCGGGCGCGGCATGGGCCACGGTGCTCAGTCAGCTGATCTCCGCTGTTCTGTGTACCATCGTGGGCGTGCGGAACTACCCGGTCATGCGGCAGCGCCTGTCTTCCTTCCGAATGAACCGAATGGAATGGCGGCAGGAGACGGCAGCTCACCTGAAGGTGGGATTTCCCATGGGTTTTCAGATGTCCGTGATGTGCATCGGCCAGCTGGCTATGCAGGCGGCGGTGAACGCGCTGGGGCCGTCGGCCATCGCCGGATATACGGCAGCGACCAAAGTCGATCAGTTTTCCGTGCTGATGAACAACGCGCTCGGTATTGCGGCGGCCAATTATGTGGCTCAGAATTACGGCGCAAAGCTGTATGGGCGCATCCGGGAGGGCGTCCGGGCGGCGCTGATCCAGCTGACCACGGCCAATGTGCTGATGGCCGCGCTGATGCTGGTCTGCCGCAGACAGGTGGTTTCCCTGTTCATCGACGCGCCGACCGCCGCCGTGGTGGAATATGCGATGGGCTATCTGGTGGCCGTCGCGCCCTTTTACCCGCTGCTGGGCTTCCTGCTGATTTACCGCTCTGCCGAGCAGAGCATGGGGGACAGCCGCTCGCCGTTTATGGCCTGCATGATCGAACTGGTGGTGCGCATTGCCGCGACCACCTTCCTGTCCCGGCTGATTGGCTATACCGGCATCTGTCTGGCCAGTCCGCTGGCATGGCTGGGCGCGATCCTTCTGCTGATTCCGGTGTACTATCGGCGCATGTGGTTTTTGACCCGCGGCGCATAATCTTGCATAGAGATAGGCTTGTCCTGTATAATGGGAAACGGCTGTTCGGTTTTGAATCGAAAGCCATTGCCACAAAAAGAATAGCAGGGAAAGGAAAACCGATGTTTGAAGCCATTCGAAAGCTGATTGAAGCTCATGAGGTGATTGTGCTGCACCGGCATCAGAACCCGGACGGGGATGCGCTGGGAAGCCAGATCGGCCTGAAGCACCTGATTTTGGACAACTATCCGGGCAAGACCGTTTATGCGGTGGGCGACGCTGCCGGGCGCTATGCCTTTATGGAGGACAGCGTCATGGACGAGGTGCCCGACGCGGTCTACGAGGGCGCGCTGGCCGTGGTGCTGGATACGTCCGCCAAGGCGCTCATCAGCGACGGACGCTATGCATCGGCCCGCGCTGCGGCGCGCATCGACCACCATCTGTTCTGCGAGACCATCACGGAGACGGAAGTCGTGGACAGCAGCTTTGAAAGCTGCTGCGGCCTGATCGCCGCTATGGCGCAGGAATCCGGCTGGAAGCTGTCGCCGCTGTCGGCCAAGTCCCTTTTTACGGGAATGGTGACGGATTCGGGCCGGTTCCGCTATGACGCGGTCAGCGCCCGCACCTTCCGGCTGGCCGCTTTCCTGCGGGAGCAGCCCTTTGATACCAACGAGCTGTATAACTGCCTGTATGCCATGGATTACGAGCAGGTACGCCTGCGGGCGCAGTTCGCGCTGAAAATCTGGTTTACGCCCCACCGCGTGGCCTATATTTACACCTCGCAGGAGGAAAAGGTGCAGTATCACACGGACGATTTTACCCTTTCCCGCGGCATGGTGAATGTGATGGCGGATATTGCCGGGGTTCATATCTGGGTGAACTTCACGGAAAGCGACAAAGGCGTGCTGTGCGAGCTGCGTTCCGACCGGGTCAATATCAACCCGGTGGCCGTGGCCTTCGGCGGCGGCGGCCATCAGAAGGCCAGCGGGGCCACGGTGCCCGACCGAAAAACGGCCCTGAAAATGCTGGAGCGTCTGGACAAACTGGCGGAGGAAATGCAATGACCCGGGAAAAGATGCTGCCCATTCTTCAGAAAATAGAGGAGTACGAGCATATCGTGCTCTTCCGTCATAGCCGGCCCGACGGGGATTGTTTAGGGGCCAGCAAGGGTTTGCAGCGGATGCTGCGCCTCAGCTTCCCGGAAAAGCAGATCGATCTGCCGGAAAGCGACGTTTCCGAGCATCTGGCCTTTCTGGGGCCGGACGACCCTGCCATCCCCGACGGGGCCTATGCCAATGCATTGGGAATCGTGGTGGATACCGGCTCATCCAATCGGATTTCCAACCCGAAATTTTCCCTTTGCCGGGAGCTGGTCAAGATCGACCATCACCCCAACGTGGAGCCCTACGCCCCGACCCTGTGGGTGGAGGAGGACTGCTCGTCTTGCTGCGAAATGATCGCCGCGCTGGCGGAGACCTTCCCGGAAACGCTGAAATTGGACGCGCAGGCCGCTGCCTGCCTGTATCTGGGCATGGTGACGGATTCGGGCCGCTTCCGTTTTCCCGGCGTGAACGGGGATACGCTGCGGCGCGCCGCGTTCCTGATGGACGCGGGCGTGGATACGGAGCGGCTCTACGCCCGGCTGTACCTGCGGGAGTTCGACTCCTTCCGTTTTGAAGCATGGGTCTATGACCGGCTTCAGCGCACGGAAAACGGCGTGGTCTGGCTGCGGATTGACCGGGAAACGCAGGAACAATTCGGCCTTTCCTTTGAGAGCGCCAGCGCCGCCATCGGCTATCTGGATACCATCCGGGGCTGCATCTGCCAGCTGGCCTTCATCGATGCGCCGGACGGTTCCATTCGGGTACGGCTGCGCTCCCGGTTCATGTCGGTGAACGGGCTGGCGGAGCGCTATCACGGCGGCGGCCACGCCTGCGCCAGCGGGGCTACCGTGTACAGCCCGGAGGAAATGCAGGCCCTCGTGGCGGAAGCGGATGGGCTGACGGCACAGTACAAGGCCGAACATGACGATTGGCTGTAGCCGTTCCTTGGAACAAAAGGCCTTTATAGAACGGTTTTAGACAAAGGCAGGAATTGAAATGAACAATCGTGTACTCCAACTGCTGATCGACTCCTTCGGGCAGATATTGCTGCCCGGACTGACCATGACCATCCCGCTGACGGTCATTTCGTTTTCGCTGGCCATGGTCATCGCCATCATCACGGCGCTGGTGCAGTTCGCCAACATCCGCGTGCTGAAACAGATCGCCCGGTTCTATATCTGGGTCATTCGCGGCACGCCCCTGCTGGTGCAGCTGTTCGTGGTGTTTTACGGCCTGCCGGATATCGGCATTGTGCTGGATCCCTTCCCGGCGGCGATTATCGTTTTCTCCATCAACGAGGGCGCGTACTGCGCCGAAACCATGCGGGCGGCGCTGGAAGCCGTCCCGGCCGGGCAGATGGAGGCGGGCTACTGCGTGGGCATGAGCTATCTGCAGATCATCCGGCGCATCGTGCTGCCTCAGGCGCTGCGGACGGCCTTCCCGCCCCTGTCCAATTCGCTGATCTCCATGGTGAAGGATACTTCGCTGGCGGCCAACATTACCGTGATGGAAATGTTTATGGCCACCCAGCGCATTGCGGCGCGGACCTATGAAATGCTGCCCCTGTACTGCGAGGTGGCGGCGATCTACCTGCTGTTTTCCACGGTTCTGACGTTTATTCAGCGGGCAGGGGAAAGGAGGCTGTCTTCCTATGGCAAACGGGATGGCAAACGAAAGGCGTGACTGTCTTCTTCGGGTGGACAATATCCGGAAATCCTTCGGCGAGCAGGCCGTCCTGCGGGATGTGAGTCTGGAGGTGGACAAGGGCGATGTGGTCGCTATTCTGGGCCCCAGCGGTTCCGGCAAGACACTCTTTTACGGTGCCTGAATTTTCTGGAGCGCGCCGACGGAGGAACCCTGACCTTCGACGGCGAAACCTTTGACCTGCAAAAGGCGGCCAAGCGGGATATCGCCAGGCTTCGGCGCAAAACGGCCTTTGTGTTTCAAAGCTACAATCTGTTTCTGAACAAAACGGCGCTGGGCAATATCATGGAAGGGCTGGTGGTTGCCCGGAAAATGCCCAAGGCGGAAGCAAAGGCCATCGGTATGAAAATGCTGGAAAAGGTCGGACTGGCTGACCGGGCGGACGCTTATCCCGCCGAGCTTTCCGGCGGCCAGCAGCAGCGGGTGGCCATTGCCCGGGCGCTGGCCTCCGACCCGGAGATCATCTATTTCGACGAGCCGACCTCCGCCCTCGACCCGGAGCTGACCGGCGAGATGCTGGCTGTCATGCGCGATCTGGCCCGGGAGGGCATGACCATGCTGGTGGTCACTCATGAAATGGGCTTTGCCCGGAACGTTTCCAACAAGGTGGCCTTTATGGAAAACGGAGTCATCGTGGAGGAAGGCCCATCCAAGGCGTTTTTCGATCACCCGAAGGAAGCGCGCACCCGCGCCTTTTTGCAGATGATCGATGGCGATCAGGAGCCCCGCGCCTGATTTCGCGGGGAAAAGGGGGATCCCATGCTTGGATCCCGTACAACGAAAGGAAGGATGAATATGCGTAAATTTCGTGGATTGGCGGCGCTGCTGCTGGCGCTGGTAATGGGGCTGACCGTTTTGGCGGCGCAGGCCGAAAGCGACGATCTGCTTTCGGAAATCAAGAGCCGAGGCGAAATCGTGGTAGCGACCGAGGGCGCGTGGGCGCCGTGGACCTATCACGACGAACAGGGCACACTGGTGGGCTTTGACGTGGAGGTTATGCAGGCCATCGCCGCCAAGCTGGGCGTGACCGCGACCTTTGCGGAAACCGAGTGGGACGGCATTTTTGCCGGGCTGGACTCCGGCCGCTACGACATCGCCGCCAACGGCGTGGAGGTAACGGACGAGCGCGCGCAGAAGTATGATTTTTCCACGCCCTACGGCTACATCCGCACGGCGCTGATCGTGCGGGGCGACAATACGGACATCCAGTCCTTTGAGGATCTGAAGGGCAAGCATACCGCCAATTCGATCGCCAGCACCTATATGACGCTGGCCGAGAGCTACGGCGCAACCGCCGCCGGTGTGGACACGCTGGATCAGACCATTCAGATGGTGCTGTCCGGCCGGGCGGACGCGACGCTGAACGCGGAGGTTTCCTTCTATGATTACATGAGCGTTCATCCCGACGCCAACCTGAAGGTGGTGGCCCTGACGGAAGAGGCTTCGAAGGTGTCCCTGCCCATGCGCAAGGAAGAGCGCTGCGCCTCTCTGCTGGAGGCGGTCAATCAGGCCATCGCCGAGCTGGACGCGGAAGGCGAGCTGACCCGCATTTCCGAGAAATACTTCGGCAAGGATATTACCCGGCCGGAGCAGTAAGAGAAGCATTCTGTATGCCAAAAACGCCTTCCCTTTCACGGGAAGGCGTTTTTGGATGGGCGCTTGAGCATCAAAGTCCCGTTTCGGCCTCTGCCGCCATCAGCGTCACTTTGGCGATGCCGTTGGAATGGCGGCCCTCCAGCGCGACGTCTACCAGCAGCTCCAGCTTGGCGGGAGCGGTTTCGTCGGCGGTGAAGGCAAAGGTGCATTCCGCTTTGGCGCCTACATGGTTGTTCAGGGGAAGCATCACGGTGCGCGGCGAGGAGACGGCTGCGCAGGGCGGCGTATACAGCGTGACGCGCGCCCACTGCTGCTGGTACTGGGTGAAGGAATTGACCAGCGTCACGGTGATGCGCCGCTCGATGCCGGGGGTAAAGGTCACGCTGCCCCGGTAATCCACGTCCATGGAAAAGGCCGGGTAGGCATAGCGCACATGGTACGGCGTCAGGGCGGCCACTTCGGCGGGCGTCAGGTCAATATCCTTCTTGTGGCCGTTCAGCCCTTTCAGATAGCGGGCGGACTGGGGACAATACAGGCCGCGCCCCGAACGGCACTCAAAAACAACGCCGCCGGGAGCATAAATATCGCAGAGCTGCTGCCCCACAAACAGCGGAGCCTGACGAACTACCCGGTCGGTCAGCTCCGTGACCGTGGCGGGCACCCATACGCCCTCGCTGGTGCGGTTGATGCAGAGCGTGGCGATCTTGTCATCCAGCGGGGCAAGCCATTTCTCCGGCAGATTTTTGGCCCCCATGATAATGCCCAGCGTCGCTCCCAGCGTGGCGCAGGTGCAGTCGGTGTCCTCGCCGCAGGCATTGGCCAGACAAAGGCTGCGGCCAAAGTCGCCTTCGCCGTACAGCCATGCCAGCATGCTGAACGCTACGTTTTCCGGCGCGTCAAAGCCGGGCGTACCCAGCTCCATTCCCTCGTTGTCCTTTACAGGAATTTCATCCAGCGTCCATTCCTGCAGGCCGAAGGTGCCGGGAGCCGTGTTATGGACGCGCTTCCGGGCCTCCCGGAAGTCTACTTGATTCTGATAGCAGCGCCGGGCCTCGGCAATGGCGCGGGCCAAGGCGCTGTCCGCAGGCACATAGCTCAGGGCGATGTCGATCAGGGTGTTGGGGTCGCTTTCCACAAAGGCGGCGCTTTGCAGGGCTGCAGTGAAAATTTCCGCGTACATGCCCTCCTCCGAATGATCGACGATGGCGTCCTCGCGGGCATACTGAGCGGCTAACTGGGGCTGGCCGGGAGCCAGACAGGCCCAGATCTCGGAACGGATAAAGCATCCGCAACTGTTGCGGTATACATTGTCCACGTGGCCGCTGAGCGGCGGCAGCAGCCCGGCCCGCAGGTTGGATTTGCCCGTTCCGTATTCCACCCAGTTGGGGGTGACAAAGCTGAGCCAGTATTCGCCCAGAATAGAGGCGTTCACGTTACGGCCGTACCGTTCCACCGCCGCCAGCCAGACGATTTGCAGATCCAGATCGTCGTTGGGCACCGGGCCCTTGCTCAGATCCTGCGTGTAAAAGTCCACGTCTCCGTTGAACTGCCGCTTGCACTCAAAGGGCGCGCCCAGCACGCCGCCGACGTTTTTTCCAGCCCAGCAGCCCATGACTTTGTCCCGATAGACCGGGTATTCCAGTTTCATCTTTTTTCCTCTCCTTTATCCTTTTACCGCGCCGCTGGTCAGACCGGCTACCAGCGACCGGGCGGCAAATGCGTAGAAAACGACCACGGGAATCAGACAGATGACCAGCGCTGCGTAGAGCACCTCCGTGGTAAAATCGTGGCTGGCCACCGAGGTCTGGGCAAAACGAATGGGAACCACCGACAGGGGCTGCCGAAGCGGATCGGTGATAAAGGTTTTCACCATTTGCAGCTCGTTCCAGGCGGTCAGGAACGTCTGCATCAGCACCACGGCCAGTCCGGGCTTGGCGACGGGCATCATCACCCTGAAGAAAATCTGCCAGCGGGACGCGCCGTCGATGGTTGCGGCTTCCATCATTTCATTGGGAATGGAATCGTAGTAATTCTTCAGGATCATCAGATTGAAGCAGCAGCTGAAGGTGGCGTAGGGCGCGCCGGCGTTCATGCCGTATACATCCGGGCCCTCGCTGGAGAACAGCTTCACCTGCAGATCCGCCAGATGATCCGAGTAGGGCATGCAGATGTATTCCACGTGGATGTCGGGATTTTCCGCTTCAAAATCAGCGATGATGTCCTTGATTTTGCTGCCTTCGCCGGGGTTCCACGTCTGGAAAGTAACCATAACGGGCGCTTCTTGCGCAAAAGCGCTTGAGACGGCCGTCAGGCTGAAGAGAAGCATCAGGGCAAGTACCAGAGAAAGACTCCGTTTCATGGGGATAAGCCTCCTTGCAATGCATGAATTTCTTGCGACCGGTCCGATGGTTGTAGTATAATCGAAGGGAGATGGCCGAACTAGGCAAAAGGAGCTCAAAACTATGCAAAAACGCTACTATTCACATCTTCCCGAGGTTTATGTGGATTTGCCGCCCCTGAGCTACGGCGCGCAGACCATCCCCAATGCGCCGGTTCCGCTGGATGTGTTTGAGGTAACGTATCTGCATTATCACCGCCATCTGGAGCTGGGCTACTGCGTCAGCGGCGAATGCGTCAGCTATGTGGACGGCAAAAGCGAACCCTGCAAGCCCGGAGATATTGTCATTATTTTTCCCTTTCAGCGGCACATTTCCTGTAATTCCACCAAGGAGTTCAGCCAATGGAACTGGGCCTATATTGATCTGATCTCCCTTTTTACCCAGAGCGGCATTGGAAGCCTTGGCAATCTGAACCGGATTATTCAGACGGAAATGGGCATCTGCGGGGTATTGGATCAACAAAAATACCCCCAGCTGGCCGCGCAGGCGCGGCTGTTGCTGGAGGACAATCATCATACGCATATGCGGCGGCATGGGCAGGAGCAATTTGCGCTGAACGTCTATTCCTTTTTATTGATGCTTTCGGACGCATCCGCCGATCTGCCCAAGCTGCATATCCATGCCGATCAGCGCCTGCCGCTGATTGCCCCGGCGCTGGATATGATCAGCCGTTGTCTGGATCAGGAACGGCTGCCCAGCATCGAAGAGCTGAGCGGGGAATGCCGGATGTGCCAGAGCTATTTCCGACGGGTCTTTCATCAGGTGGTCGGGGTCTCCCCGAAGGAATACGTCAATATGTCCTGCATGCGAAAGGCTACGCTGCTGCTGACCCTGACCAAGCTGAATGTGATGGAGATCGCCATGCATTGCGGCTATCGGGAAATTTCCAGTTTCAACCGCAGTTTTCTGAAGGCGACGGGGCTGACGCCCAGCCAGTATCGCAAGCGCTACCGAAACAGCGAAGTGCCCGCGTCTACGGGCGGTGTTCTGCCGTCAGGTCTTTGCCCCTATGAGGGCGAGCAGCCATGAGTGGGCCATTTCCGGCCAGAAGCGGCTTTCCGGGTTCTGCCCGGCCAGTCCCTCGCCGTGATCCCCCCGGCTGAAGACATGCAGCGCCGCCGGAACGCCATGGGCCCACAAGGCCCGCGCATAGAAAAGCGACTGTTCCGGCGGAACCATGGTATCCTCCCGGGTAGTCCAGAGAAAGGCGGGCGGCGTTTCCGGCCCGGCCAGTTCTGCCGGGCTCAGGCTCCGCCATTCATCGGCGGACGGGTCTTGGCGCCCGGCGGCGTATTCCAGCATCAGCGCTTCAAAATCCAGCCGGTCGCCCTGCGCCGTTTGGCGCAGGGCCGGTCGAAAGCATTTCGGCAAACGGTCGGACTGCCCGGAGACCTGCCCGAATTTTTCTGCGGGCTGAGGCACCATCCCCGCCGGAAAACGATATACGCCATAGCCCAGCACCGCCGCGTCCGGCCGGACGGCCTCCGGCTTTGTGCCCAGCAGACGGGCGGCTTCTTCATAGCGGGTGCACAGCAGCGCAGCGAGATTGGCTCCGGCGGAAAAGCCGCAAACGGCGACAAAATCATTTTCCCGACGGGCCTGAGCCACGGCCTGCGCCAGCTGCAGGAGCGGCCCCGGCATACGGGCCTTTTCTTCAACGCCGTATTCGCACACGGAAGCATTCCAGCCCCGTCCGGCAAAGAAGCGCGCGACCGGCTCTCCCTCAAAGGCGGAGAGCGTCGCATAAGAGCCCCCGGGGCAGACGATGATTTCTTTTCGGGTATTGGGATCCTGCCGGATCGTTTTTCGCACATTTTGAATCGAAACCTTTCCATGCATCGGAACGGCACACTCCTTCTCGCTTTTTCTCCCTTTTGATGATAACGAACGACTCGCTCAAAAAACAGGTCGCAGATGACGAAATCTGCGACCTGAATGTACTTTTAAGACCACTCGGCCATTCCTGTTCATCCCAACCCGTCCAGCAGGCTCAGCTGCTCGCCTACCGGCGTTTCTTCCCGCAGGGTATGCAGAAAGCGGAAAACCTCCTCCGGCCGGTGAAGCATCCCGTGCTCCTCGCAGAAGGCGTGGAACAGCGGCGACAGCTCCCGGTCGGCGGGACTGAGCAGCTCGTAAGCGTCGCCGTAGGTGTGAATGTAGCGCTCCTTCAGTCCGGGGAAATGGCGGTCCAGCTGGGCGTAGAAATATTCCCGGCTTCCTTCCCGCAGGGTCACGCCTGCGCCGAAATAGACGATGCCCTTCACGCCCGCTTCCCCGCAGCCCCGCAGAATGCCCGACAGGTTTTCGGCGGTGTCGTTGAGAAAGGGCAGGATGGGACACAGCCACACTACCGTGGGCACGCCCGCCTGCTGAAAGGCTCGAAGCGCCTCCAGCCGGGCGCCGGTGGGGCAGACGTTGGGCTCAAGAATGCGGCAAAGCCCGTCGTCCCAGATGGTCAGGGTCATCTGCACCACGGCTTTGGCCCGCCCGTTGATCTTTTTCAGCAGTTCCAGATCCCGCAGGATGCGGTCGGATTTGGTCTGGACGGCCACGCCGAAGCCGTAGTCATAAAGGAGCTGCAGCGCCCGGCGAGTATAGCCCAGCTCCATTTCCAGCGGAAGATAGCAATCGGACATGGAGCCGGTGCCGATCATGCATTTCTTCCGCTTGCGCCGCAATGCGTCTTCCAGCAGAACGAGCGCGTTCTGCTTGACCTCGATGTCTTCAAAGGCGTGGTCGATGTGATAGCAGACGCTGCGGGAGTCGCAGTAGATACAGCCATGCGTGCAGCCCCGGTACAGGTTCATGCCGTTTTGGGCGGAAAGCAGGGTCTTGGCATGGACGTAGTGCATGGAAAACTCCTTTTTTGCTTTTTACTTTCTGCTTTTTAATGGAAGCAGCTGACGATCCCCGCCCAGGTGGCTCCGCCGAACAGCAGCCGCAGGACGATCAGCAGCGCCAGATGCAGGGGATACAGGCCGTAGCCCAGCCACTTCGGCATTTTCAGGCCGCTGCTGGTGCGGGTGAGAATCAGGGGCAGCGCCAGCCATGCCAGCGTTTGCAGATGGAAAAACGCAGAGAACAGGTCGCCCAGACCGGGCCAGCGGAGGAAGCTCAGGTTGAAGCCCAAGAAGGTGGAGACCAGCTGGGTGTTGGAGCCCCAGAACAGGGCGTACCCCAGAAAGGCCGCAGCCAGTCCGCCACGGGATTCCCGGGCCAGATACAGCAGGAGGATGAAGGTCAGTCCCCGCCAGCCGTAGTCGATTTCACAGAAGCCCAGTACCAGATAGCACAGGGCCGGGCCCCAGAACTGACTTCCAAAACGGCGCAGCCGGATGCTCTGAATGGCGGCGGTCGCCAGCGCCAGCAGGAAAAGAATGTTCAGGTGCCGCCAGCTGTGGCTGAGCGCCATCATGTAAAGGGGCTGGGATAGAACGGCCAATAGCAGAAGTCGCCCGAAATACCGCAGGGGATGGCGGGTCTTGACATTGCCCACGATCAGGCACCAGGCGTACAGCGGCAGCGCAATCCGCCCCAGCACGCGCATTTCCAGCAGATTGCCGAACAGCGCCACGCCCAGATGGTCGATCAGCATGAACAAAAGCGCCAGCGTTTTGAGCAGCGAGGTATCCAGATTGCCCGCCAGCCGTTCGTCCCGGCCGGGCCGCGGTTCCCATTCCATGGCGTTTCCTCCCGATGGCTGTGTTGTCATGAAAAGTATATCATCCGGCTGAAAAAAAGAAAAGGGAGAACCAAAGGCCAAACTTCTCCGCACCAAAGAAAACTTTTCGTCCTTTCCGTTCGTCATGTATAATGGAAGTCCCAAAACCCTGCGCAGGGGGTCAGGACCCATTCACCAGCAAAAGAGGAGGATCGTTATGGATGCGAACACCTTCCAGGCGGAGGCGGAAAAGTATGAACGGCTGATGTTCCAGATCAGCTGGTCCATGCTGCGCAACAGCGAGGACTGCGCCGACGCCGTACAGGACGCATTGATCAAGGCATGGCAGAAGCGGGATACGCTGCACGATGAGGAGCGCTTCAAACCGTGGCTCATGCGGATTCTGCATAACACCTGCAAGGACATGCTCCGCCGCCGAAAGAAGGTGCGCTTTGTGTCCTACGAAGAACAAACCCTGACCGTTCAGCCCCCGGAGGTGCCCATGCCCGTTGACGAGGCCATCGAGCGGCTCCAGCCGGAGTACCGCGTATTGATTACTTTGTACTATCTGGGCGGCTTTGATATGAAGGATCTGGCGTCCATGTTTTCCGTGCCCGTAACGACGATCAAATCACGGCTGACCCGTGCCAAAAAACATCTCAGCCTTCTGCTCAAACAGGATGAGGAGGAAAAAGCCTTATGAAAGAAGAGGAAATGAAGCGGCTGATCGAAGAGAATATTCCCGAAACCCCGGAAGCCTTCCATGACCGGATGAATCAGACCCTGAACAGCATCGTGGTTCAGGAACGCTGCCAGCGGATGCTGGAAACGAAAAACGTGCCCGTGCGCCGGGCCAAACGCCTCAGCTTTGCGCTGACGGCGGCGCTCAGTCTGGTGCTGATGGCGGCTGTGGCCGTGGCGGCCGTTCACTGGAACCTCTTTGACCATCTGTTCGGAACTACGCCGGAAAACGCGGATCAGGTCATGCAGTCGGTTCTATGCAAGCAAACGGTCAACAACGTGGAGATCACCGTGGACGAAGCCGGTTACGACGGCAAGACGCTGTACCTGCAGTGGCGTTACCGGATGCTGGATGTGGAACAGCCGCTGGGCGACGGAGAAACCGGCATGACGGCGGAAGCGATGCAGCTGCTGGACGAACACAACGTGGGCTGGTGGATCGACCACATCTGGATCAACGGCAAGGCCATCGATATGCCCGCCAATTCCGCCGAAGACGAGCGGGGCAGCAGCGTGCCCGGCGAGATCATCAAAAGCTGTTCCTACCGGCTGGATAATGAAAACCTGTACCTGCCGGACGGACAGATCGACATTGCGCTGCCCATCGGCGAACGTCAGCCGTTGGAAGCGTACAGCCTGATCGAGCATCCCGAAATGTATGACGAGGACGGCGCCCTGAAGCTGCCGGAAAAGGGCATGGTCGCTTTCCGGCTCAGCACCGACATGCGCAGCAAAGTGAAGGTGGAAAAGCCCGAGCAGTGGACGGAAATGCCGGATGTGCGGGCCTGCGTCAGCGAAGTGACCTACACGCCTATCATGATGTACGTGAACCTGACGATGGAGGGCAACCCGGAAAGCCTGGCCAAGTTTATCGAGGAAAACGGCGAGGGCTATTTTGACGAGAACGGCACGCTTCTCTGGCCCTACAGCGGCATGGACGTTTACGGCGAATGGGCTTCCGGCCTGACGCTGGTGGACGGCGACGGCAAGGAAGTGTTCCCCAATCTGCAGGAGGAATACGGATACGTCTACGGCTGCAACGGTTACGGCAGCGAAGAGGCCGAGTATCTGTTCCCCTACCTGGAAAGCTATCCCGCCGAAATGTGGCTGGCTCCCGTGGAGGAAGGTCAGGCGGATATGACGAAGGCGGTTCGGGTGCGGTAAGCCCGGAAAGGAGAACGAATCGTGAAACGCAGAGGAATGACGCTCCTGACCGTGCTGACGCTGGTCTGCGCCCTGTGCGCCACCGGCGCTGCCGGGGCTGAGACCTTGGCGGAGCTTCGGACGGAAACCGCGAACGGTTGGCAGGAAACGCTGACGGATAAAAACGGAACGTCTGTGACGGTGAATGCGGCCATCGAGATCCGGGACGGGGCGGAGGAAGTCTCCGCCCTCCGGGTCAGCGCCGGCGCTTCGATCCCGGAAGACCGGCTGGACATTTTCGATAGAAGCTGGAACGGGCAGGGGAACGAGAACGGAACGCTCAGCCAGCTTTCGCCCGCCATGCTGACCGGCGTGGACGCGCTGGGAGCGTTCCTCGGCGTGGAACCGCAGGGCCGGAAGGTTCCCGACGTGACCGGAAAGGGCGGCCTTTCCTACGAAGCGGCGCTGAAAACGGCGGATGAGATCGTGAACCATCTTTTCGGCACGGGCATGGAGGATTATGAGCTGGAGTTTGCCGAAATCGTCCATTGGGAAAACCGGGATACCTGCCGGTACGTGTTTGCTCCCGTAGTCAGCGGCCTGCCTCTTGGCAGCGCGGCCTTTACGCTGGACATTCGCTCTCAGGAGGAATGGGGCGTGAGCTTTCAGCTGTACACGGTCGAAAACATCGAAACGCCCGATCTGGAGCTGGTTTCCTTCGCAAAGGTGCAGGAAACCCTGAAAGCCGCTTTGGCGCGGACGGATCTCTACACGCTGATGGGACTTTCTCCGCAGGAAACGCCTGCTTCCATTGAAAACATCCGGCTGGAGTACCTGACCTTTGCCGACGGCAAACGCATTCTGCTGCTGCCTGCCTGGGTGATGGATGTTTTCTACGAAAACGAAGAGGAAGAAGAAGGCCCGCAGGTCAATACCCTGTGCTTCTCCGCACAGACCGGTCAGCGATTGAAGAGGAAGGACGGGCTGTATCAGCCGGTTCCGTAAGGACAAAACAGCAAAAGAAGAGGGAAGCCTGCGCGTCAGGCTTCCCTCTTCTTTTGCTGTTCTTCAAATGCCCACCGGCATGGCCCTGCCGCTGTGGGCGGCGGCTTCCGCATCCAGCCGGTCGCCGTCCAGAATCAGCCGGCCGTTGACAAAGACCTTTTCGATGCCGAAGGACTTTTCCTGATCGGGTACGGCTGCCTTGAGCGCTTCTTCGTCGAAGACGGTCACGTCGGCGTAATACCCTTCCCGGAGATAGCCGCGCTCCCGCAGCTGGAAGCGATCAGCCGCAGCGCCGGTCATCCGGCGGACGGTTTTTTCCATGGAATCGCCCGCGCCCAGCGCCGCGTCCCGAAGGAACTTGGGGAAGCAGTCGTAAATGGCGGGATTCTGAACGCCGTGCTCCTCCACCCATGCATCGGTCATGAACAGGCACAGATCGTCTTTCTCGAAGGTGTGAATGATCTCCTCCGTGGTGTAGGGGCCCATGTTGACCCGGCCCTGAAAGTCGGACTCCCGGCAAAGGCGCAGGTACATTTCCAGATCGCTGAGGCGCCGCTCCTGGGCCAGCTGATGAACGGTCTTGCCCTCGTACTCCTCGTGGCCGGGGCCGATGTAGGCCACCTCGATGTCGCGGAAATCGAAGCCCAGCAGCAGGATGGAGGCCCGCACCAGCAGGCGGAGCTTCAGCCGGTTCAGCGGCTTACGGCGCTCCTCTTCGCTCATGCCCTGATACCATGCGGGCAGAATGACCGTGATGACGGATACGCCCTTCGTTTCGTTGTAAATATCGAACTGGACCTGAACGCCTTCCCGGCGCATCCGCCGGAGGATACTTAGCGCCTTGGGCATGTCGGCAAAGGTGTTCCGTCCGACGAAAATAAGGTGGGAATACTGCAATTTGAGATCCGTGCCCTTGGCAATGTACTCCAGCTCGTCCAGCGCCCGCAGCAGATGGGAGCGGCCCAGCAGCTGGGGATAGGACATCGAAACCTTGGACTCCGCCCGGGGATGGACGGTCAGCGGACGGTCGTATTTCACGCACAGCGCCGCGACTTTCTTCAGTTCCTCCTCCTCCGCATAAAGGCCGGGCGAGTACATCAGCCCCAGCGAGATCCCTGCCGCGCCCTGCTTCAGATTTTCTTCCAGAATGGCCAGCATCCGCTGTTCTTCCTCCGGGGTCAGCGGGCGGTTTTCGCCGCCTGCCACGCTGGCCCGGGCGCTGCAGTGACCGGCCAGCACGGCGATGTTGCACGGCGCGTTGCCACTGACCGCGTCAAACAAGCTTTGGGCGTCAGGGTAAACGCCGGTGGTCTGGCCCCGATAGCCGAACAGGCCGCCGCCTACCTGATCGATATAGGGCGTATCCTTTTCAAAGCCGATGGCGGACAGACCGCAGTTGCCCGTGACGAACGAGGTGATGCCCTGCCGGATGAAGGGCTCGAAGCAGGGCAGGCAGTCTTTGCAAATGGCAAACCAGTCGTTGTGGGAGTGGCTGTCGATGAATCCGGGGGCGACGGACTTTCCCTGCAGGTCGTAGACCTTGTCCGCTCCTTCGTCGATCCGGGGCGCAACGCGGACGATGCGGTCGTTTTCCAGCAGCAGGTCGCCCGGGAAGGGCGGATTGGCTGTTCCGTCATAGATTTTGGCGTTTTTCAGAAGAATGGTCATAGGATTCCTCGCTTTCCGAATGATGGGTCGAATAAGTGCAAAATAACAAGCTTATTATACAATAACATTTGTCAAACGCCAATTTTTGTTTTTGGAGAAAAAAAACAGAAACTTTCCCCACGGCCCGAACGTCCTATATGGTGAAAGCGCTTATCCCATGCGCCGGACGGAAAGCATCCGGCAGGCGGAAAGGATTCGGTTGCCCAATGAAAAAACGGTTTCTCATGCTGATAGCGGCATGGGCTGTGTTTGCTGTACTGCTGTCCGGGTTTTCCTTTGCCTTCGCCGCTTCCGAGGAAATCGTCCTCACCTTTGGCGGCGACTGTGTGCTGGGCACCCGGGAGCAGTGGAAAAAGAAGAAAAATACCTTCGATACCGTTATCGCGGCCAATGGCATGGAATGGTGTTTTGAAAAGATTCGGGAGCCTTTTGAAACGGATGATCTTTCCACGGTCAATCTGGAAGTGGTGCTGCAAAAGGGCAGCAAGGGCCATGAAAAGGGCAAAAAGTACACCTTCCGCGGGGATCCCTCCTACACGGGCATTCTGTCGGCGGCTTCCATCGAGCATGTCAATCTGGCCAACAATCATTACATCGATTTTGGCCGGCCCGGTCGAGCCAGCACGGTGGAGGCGCTGGAAGCGGGCGGCATTGCCTACAGCGGCTATACCTATCGGTATGTAGCGGAGCTTCACGGCCACAAGATCGGCTTTGGCGGCTGCCGGGAAACAGTCTGGCGGCAGAAGCCGGAGGTGATGCGGGAGGACTTGCAGGCGCTGCGGGAGGCAGGCTGCGAGGTGATCGTCTATTCCTGCCACTGGGGGAAGGAATACGCCGCCCGGCATAACGAGCGGCAGGAGCAAATGGCCCAGGAGGCGATCAAGGGCGGGGCTGATCTGGTGATCGGCACCCACCCTCACGTGGTGCAGGGCGTCGACGAAAGGAACGGCGCGGTGATCCTGTACAGTCTGGGCAATCTGGTTTTCGGCGGCACCCATCAAATGAAGACCTTCGACGGGCTGCTGGCGCAGGCTGTTCTTCGTTTTGATGAGCAGGGCTACGCGGGGCTGACCCTGCGGCTGATTCCGGTGCTGACTTCCGGTTCCGCCCCGGAGAATGATTTTTGCCCGGTGTTTGCGGAGGGCGAGGACGCGGCCCGTATTTTTGACAGCGTTCAGCAGGACAGTCCCTTCGAGATTTCCGCCGAAAGGTGGTTTCCGGCCCGCTGACCCTTGCATGCGCGTCTGAAACGTGGCATACTAAATATACGCTCCCCTTCTTTGCAGGGGCAGCAAACAGCGGTGAAACGGAGGAAAACCAGAATGAAAGTGATGCTTTTGAACGGAAGCCCCCACGAGAAGGGCTGCACGTATACCGCGCTGGAAGAGATTCAGCGGGAACTGAAAAAATGCGGCGTGGATTCGGAGATCCTCCACGTGGGGCAGGAAGAGATTCACGGCTGCATCGGCTGCCGCCGCTGCGCCCAGACGGGCCGCTGCGTGTTTGACGATGTGGTGAACCGGATCGGGGCCCGGCTGGACGAGTTCGACGGCTTTATTTTCGGTACGCCGGTATACTACGCGGGCATTTCCGGCCAGCTGAAATCCTTTATGGATCGGCTGTTCTATACGTATAAAAGCCATCTGCAATATAAGCCCGCTGCGGCGGTGGTCAGCGCGCGCCGGGGCGGCTGCGTATCCGCCTTTGACGACATCAGCCGCTTCTTCACCATTTCCTGCATGCCGGTGGTGTCATCGCAGTACTGGAATCAGGTTCACGGCGCAAAGCCCGAGGATGTGCTGAAGGACGAAGAAGGCCTGCAGATCATGCGCACACTGGCCCAGAATATGGCGTGGATGCTGAAGCTGATCGAGCTGGGAAAGAAAAACGGCCTTCCCCACCCGGAACGGGAACCCTTTGTGAGAACCAATTTTATTCGGTAAATCGAAAACCGAATCGCCGAAGCCGGTTTGGAAAGAGTCCAGACCGGCTTTTCAGTTTGTCGAAAAACCCCATGTTGGCCGTTGTCGCCCGCAAACAGCGCTACGCTGGTTTGCGGGTTGCGGGAAATGTGCTGCGGCACAAGGGTTAGGGGCGCTGCCCCTATAACCCCGGCAGGAGGCAGTGCCTCCTGCACCTCCACTTTTTTGACACTCTGAGCCGGTCTGGAAAGAGTCCAGACCGGCTTTTTGCTGTTGTTTTATAAAAAGCGGAAAAGTGCTCTATCGAAGCGGTTTCAAGGCTTGCGTGAACAAAAGAAAACCCTTATGCTGGTTCAGCAGAGAAGGCGGAAAAGCACAGGCAGAAGAACGAATGATTCCGCCATGAACGACAGAATGGAGGGATGCTATAATCTTTGCCCGCCGGAAGCACGGTAAGCAGAAGGCGTCATGCCCATGTATTTGCGGAACACCCGCCGGAAATAGGCGGGAGAGGAAAAATGAAGCCGCTGACTGATCCATTCGACGCTGGCTTCCTCCGATAGAAGCAGCTCCGCCGCCCGGCGGATACGGGCCCGGTTTTTGTACACCACAGGAGAAAGGGAGGTTTCCTGCTTAAATAGATGATAAAGATGGCTTTCGCTTAGCTGGCAGAAGGCCGCCAACTCGGCCATGCGAAAATCCCGCTCTCGATTTTCCTCCATGAAGGCCAGCGCGCGCCGGATCTCCGGCCGGAACGCCTGATTTTCCGGCAGGAGGGGCGTAAGCTGACGGTAGAGTGTGTAGAAAGCGTCCAGAGCTGCGGAAAGGCCGCCGGCCCGGCGATAATGATCGGCCAAGCTTCGAAACGGGCGCAGCCAGTTTCCTTCGGACAATAGCACGAACTGATCGCAGGGAGAAAAAACGCCGGGCTGAACCGCGCCCTCCCGGCGGTTCAGATGACCATGAAGCCGAAAGTATACGGCAATATAGGAAATCAGACCATTTTCCGGTTTCCAGAAGGAGTGATAGGGAACGCCCTCGGGCCAATAAAGCAGCTGACCGCGCCGGGCAATCAGAACCGTCTGAGCGCATCGAACCTCGACCTCGCCTCGCAGAAGCAGACAAAAGCAGCTGTCGGAACGGCCCATGGGCATGCAATAGTCCTGTGGACGGCTAAAATAGTATACGCCGCTGGAAAAGCGGCTCAAAACCGGCAGACTGTCCTTCCGGAAACGGGAAAACGAATGCATGGTTTCCTCCTGAAAGGGGCGAATTCCAGGGTATTATAGCTAACTTGCACCGTTTTTTCAAGAAAAAAGGCAGCTGGAGCAGAGAAAAGCAAAGCAGGCGCTTACCGCCGCTTTGGAAAGAAAGAGGAGTTTGATTATGAAAATGATTTTTGACGAATTTCAGGGAAAAACAGCGATTATTACCGGCGCAGCCTCGGGCATGGGACTTTTGTGCGCTCAACGGCTGGCGGAAAACGGCGCGAATGTTGTCATGGCCGATGCGGACGAGGAGGCTGTCCGCCGGAAAGCGCAGGCCATTGCGGAACAGGGCGGCAGCGCGATGCCTGCCGTGGTGGACGTGCGTTTTTACAATCAAGTGGAGCAGGTGGCGAAGAAAGCGGCAGAGCAATTTGGACACATTGATATTTTGGTGAACTGTGCGGGCGGCAGCGCAGCCCGCATCAAGCAGGTGGACGGCTTTTTTCCCAGGATGGATCCGGAGGTAATCGACTGGGGCCTGGATGTGAATCTGAAGGGGCCGCTGCATTTTGCCCGTGCGGTGCTGCCTTATATGCTGGAGCAGAAAAGCGGCGTGATGATCAACGTGGGCTCCACCTGCGGCAATGCGGGCAGCGGCTCGGTGGAATACAGCGCTGCCAAGAGCGGCGTGATGTACGGCCTGACGAAATCGGTGGCCATGTATGGCGCAAGGCATGGAGTACGCTGCTGCTGCGTGACCCCCGGCCCGGTGCTGACCAGACCTGCTATGGCGAACATGCCCACGCCTCTCGGATATGCTGCGGAGCCGTGGGAAGTGGTGGATCTGATACTGTACCTTTGCTCCGATAACGCCCGTTCGATGACCGGCGCGGAGTATCTGGTGGACGGAGGCCGCAGCGCTACAGCGCTGGACGTAACCGGCTTCTGAGAAAACCGGCCCTTCGGATGGATAATCCGGCCAATTTGGGGAAGAATCACCTGCGGAGGTGATGAAACCATGAGTCCCAAGGAACTGTTGTACCTCGAAGACGCGCTGGGCCATGAGCAATTCCTGAAAACCCAGTGCCAGCAGGCCGCGCAGGCCCTGCAGAACCCGCAGCTGAAGCAGTGCGTGTCGCAGCTGGAAGAGAAGCATGCCCAACTGTTTCAGAAGCTCTATGGCCTGATGTAAGGGGGAAAGCCGATGAACGCGGACAAGGAAATCATGGAAAACCTGCTCAACACCGTCAAGGGCGTGTGCGACCTGTATATGCACGGCACCATCGAGTCCTCGACCCAGAATGTCCATGCCGCCTTTGACGAGGCGCTGGAAGAAAGCCTGTGCATGCAGAACGAAATTTACAATCAGATGTCCCAGCAGGGGTGGTATCCCATGGAACAGGCGCCTCAGCAGCAGATCGATAAGGTGCGCAATAAGTTTGCCAACGCCTGACAAAAGCAGAAAGCAGAAGCCCGCCGGTATTGCGCCGCGCGGGCTTCTGCCTGTTTGCCGCCCCCTGCCTTGACGGAACGGGGCGGAAGTGTTATCTTTATCCTCGGAGCACTGGAACCTGAAGACGGGTTCAAACGGCTCTGCGTCAGGGAAAAACGCGGAGAAAACGGAGAGGTGAATCCCACCGATGAGTACCTTTACCCCCAACCGCCGCAGGCGTTCCCGCCGGGCGGAACGGGCAGACGATGTATTCCGTCCGGAAAATGGGGCCGGAGTTCAGGAAGAACAGGAAGAAAGCTGGGCTCCCACAGCGGAAGCGCCCGCTTCCTCGGAAGAAAACCTTTCGGCGGCAGAGCCGGACTGGTCGGCCTATTACCGCCGCCCGGCAGATACGGCGGAGGAAACGGAGACGGGAGAGCCGGAATATGCCTACGCGCCGCCGGTTCGTCTGCCTTTTTCCGGCTACGGAAAATATCAGAACGAACAGGAACCGCAGCCCCTTCCGGCGGAAGAGCCGGAGGGCGAAGAAGAAGCCGATCCCTTCCGGCCCAGCGCGACGGTTTATCATCCCCGGCTGGTCTCGTGGAATGAATTGGATTCCGAACCGGAGCCGGAAGAACGCAGGGGCTATCAGGTCGAAGCGGAAGAAAAGAAGGAGCTTTCTGACCGGGCGCGGCGGAAAAAAATCCGCGCCGGAGCGATCGCTGCCTGCGCCGTACTGGCGTTGGCCGGGGCCGGATATGCGTTTCGTCAGCCGCTGGCCGAGTGGATCGGCAGCCTGACCGGCCAAACGCCGGAGGTCAGCGCGCCAGCGGTGGCCGTAGCTACGCCCGCGCCCGTGCGCAGCTATGACGCGGCTGTGCCGGCAGCCGTCACCAGCCGCACCCGGGAGGCCATCGGCGAACTGTGCGGCGGTCTGGAACTGGAAAATGTCGTGGTTCGGGATACCAGCATTCTGTCGCGCTGCGCCCGGGAGGACGGGCGGTACGACTATTATCTGTTCAGCGCCGCGGACGGAAGGCTACTGTGCTATTTTGAAGATCTGGGCCCGGACGACGCCTTCCCCATGGCGGGGGGCGGTTATTATGTGCGCCAGTCGCCGTGGCTGATTCAGGAGGACGGCTCCGCCATGCTGAAGCTGGACGATGTGGAGACCGCCTTGGGCGAAAGCGTGATGCCCCATCCCATGATGAACGGATGGGCACTGCTGGAAGCGGAAAGCGGCGACGAATGGAACTATATCAACGCCGAAGGAACGCTGCTGAGTCCGCTGTGGCTGGAAAAAGCATGGCCCGTGACCGGCGATGATACGCTGGGTCTGGTGGACACGGGCAACCTGAACGATACGGAAACGCGCTATACGCTGTATGTTTTGGGCAGCGACGGAAGCTGCGAACGCTGGCGCAGCGAGCCTACGCCGGACGGTGTTATCGTCAGTGCCTGCGGCATGGCTTATCTGGACAGCGGCGAGGTGGTGCGGCTCAGCCAGCCCGAGGAACCGTTTCTGCAAAGCGACGATGTGACCCTTTATCCCGACTGTGACGCGATGGTCGTCCGCGACCCGGAAAGCGGCAAGTACGGCCTGTACGTTCACGGGGACCGGCAGTATGATTTCCTCTATGATGAGATCATGCCGGCGGAAAGCGATCTGCAGTGGCGCGCCGATCAATATCAGGGCAGTGGTGGAACAGCCGCCCTGCGTTACGTTACAGGCGCGGCCTATCCCCAGCCCCTTTCCCATTACTTTCGGCTGGCGAAGGACGGGGAAGAGCAGTATGTGGCCCTGTCCACGGCTTCCGCCTGCCCGGTGGAGCTGAACTGAAATACGGAGGAACCGATCCATGAAACGAACTCTGACCCTTTGGCTGGCCCTGTGCCTGCTGCTGACCGTCCCGTCCGCACTGGCGGCGGAAAGCGTTCCGGAACTGAGCCGGAACGGCGTCGGCGTTTTTCGGAGCCATCAGGAAGAGAACCGAAGCCGTCAGCAGCTGGCGGTGGATTATCCCACCTTTGAATGCACGGATCCCGCTTTGGCGCAATATCTGAAGGAAGAAATCACCGACCCCATTCTGACCCTGTTCCGGCAGGAACAGATGGCGGATGACAGCGCTTACACGGGCGGCGCGCTGGATACCATCCGGGGCGGTTATACCGCGGCCATGGATTTTGACGGGATTCTGTCCGTGGAGGCCACCGTTACCCTCAGTGCCGCCGGGGCCGCGCAGGAAGAAACGCTGTTTTTCTGGCGGATCATCGATCTGAATGGCCGCCGCTCGCTGGCGCTGGAGGATCTGTTCACGGAAGACCGCGCCGAGGTGGAGCAGGCCCTGAAACGGGTGATCTTCCAGAACGCGGCCAGTCTGGTCAACGTCAGCGAAGCCGCCAGCGTTCCGCTGGGGGATTCCTATCTGGTGACGAAGGATTCCCTGAACGTGATTTACGCGGCGGGACGGCTGTACGAAAAGTCGCTGTCCATTCATCTCCCATGGGAGCTGCTGGGGCTGACCTTTGCCCCGGTGATGCGGCAGACCGCGCCGGAAACGGAAGTAGGTGCCGCTATGGAAACGCCGGTTCCTACCGCTGCCGAAACGGAAGTCCCAACCGTAACGCCTGCGCCCGTGGAGACCCTTGCGCCCACGGCTGCGCCGGAGCTGACCCCTCAGCCTGCTCCCACGCTGGACCCCAACTTTTCACTACCGCCGGTGGTCACGCCCACGCCCATGCCCTTGCAGGCGGATGATCGGATGATCGTCGAGGTGCTGGCCCATGGCCTGTGGAAGCAGCTTGGTTCGGACGGAACCACTTATTATCAGTTCACCGAGGATGGCAAGTTGTTGACCATTCAGGTGTCCGAGTACAGCCTGCAGGACGGCCAGCTGACCAGCAGTGCGATGAACGGCACGGTGGATATTGGCAGCGACAGCGCCTTTACCCTGCGGACGGACGGCGAAGCGCCCAAGGGCTACGTGCTCAACCGCATGGGCGACGCCGTGGCTCCGGCGGAGTTTGTCACGCCCAGCCCCACACCGATACCGACCGATACCCCTGCGCCGACGGATACGCCCGCGCCCACGGACACGCCTGTCCCGACGGATACGCCCGTGCCGGTCACGCCGGTTCCTACGGCTGCGCCGACGCCCACGCTTTCGCCCTATATGCAGGCGCAGGCCGCCGCGCCCCTGCTGTCCCTTCAGCAGGAAGCCGCCTTCCGCCGCCGTCAGACGGAAGCGGTCTATACAGCGCCGTCCGAAAACGCCTACCGGGTCGGAAACGCTCAGACGGATACGGATGAAACGCTGGAAGTCTACGGCGTGACGGCCGACGGATGGGCGCTGGTCAGCTATGCCATCGGCAACGGCCAGCAGGGCCGCATCGGGTATATCAGCGCCGAGAATCTGGATGAGACCACCGTGGATTCGCTGTACCTGATCGCCATGCCCATGACGCTGACCAAAGACTGCTCGCTGACGGACGATCCGCTGCTGGGCCGGGAGGCCATCGCCGCCCTGCGCGCCGGAGACGGCGTGACGCTGCTGGCGTTCCTGAACAGCGATTGGGCCTATGTGGAAACGACGATAGAAAATCAGCCGTGCCGTGCGTTCATCCCCCGGACGGCGCTGATGGAGGAATAATCATCATGGATCGCAGAGACGAGATTATCCGTCTGCAAATGGACGTGATCAACCAGATGACCCGGAACAACCTGAATCGGATCGCGGACGATTTATGGGGCGTGCCGTCCGCAGCGCCGACACCTTCGACAACAGAGGAACAGCCCGCTACGCCTGCTGCTCCCGCCGGGGAAGAGAAGAAGGCGCAGCAGGCTCCTGCGGCAGCGGAACAGCCCAAGGAAGAGCCGCCGGAGAAAATCGAGGATCTGAAAAAGGAACTGAACGAATATATCGGCCTGCACACGGTGAAAAAAGAGGTGGAAAGCCTCATCAACCTGGTCACGGTGCAGAAAATGCGCAAGGAAAACGGCCTGCCGGTGAATGATCTGTCCCTGCACATGGTGTTTTCCGGCAATCCCGGCACCGGCAAGACCATGGTGGCCCGGCTGATGGCCCGCATCTACAAGAGCCTTGGCATTCTCAGCAAGGGGCATCTGGTGGAGGTGGACCGCAGCGGACTGGTGGCGGGCTATGTGGGTCAGACAGCCATCAAAACCGGCGAGGCCATTCAAAAGGCTATGGGCGGCGTGCTGTTTATCGACGAGGCCTATGCCCTGACCAACCGGGGCGGCAACGACTATGGGCAGGAGGCGGTGGATACGCTGCTGAAGGCCATGGAAGACCACCGGGACGATCTGATCGTGATCGTGGCGGGCTACACGGAGCTGATGGAGGAATTCGTTCACTCCAATCCCGGTCTGGAGAGCCGTTTCAACCGTTTCCTCAATTTTCCGGACTACACAGTGCAGGAAATGATGGATATTTTCGATATGCGCTGCCGCAAGAGCGGCTATGAGCTGTCGGAGGACGCCCGCGGACTGCTGCGGAGTCTGCTGGCGCTGCTGAGTCTGGATATAAAGGGCTTCGGCAACGCACGCGGCGTGCGCAATCTGTTTGAGCGCACCGTGGCGGCGCAGGCCAACCGGCTTGCGGCGCAGCCGGAGGTCACGCGGGAAATGCTGATGACCCTGACGGCGGATGATCTCCGCGCAGCCGAGGGCGGTCAGCTGGCGGAGGATGATCTCCGGGACGCGGAGCGGGAACTGGAAGAAGAAGCGGCCGCGCAGGCAAACGGCGTGGAGAATGGCGAAAAATAAGAAGCGGGCGGCGTAATGCCGCCCGTTCTCAGAAAAAAACTCCCTTCCCATGGCATAAGCTGATATTGGAACAAAAGAAAGGTGGGATTTGGATGAACCGTCAGCCTTTGATCGGCGTTTCGGGCAGCGTGAATACGGAGGAAAGCCAATATTTCATCAATCGGGATTATATGCGCTCCCTGACAGAAGCCGGGGCTGTTCCGCTGCTGCTGGCGCCCGATATGACGGAGGAACAGGCGCGGCAGTGCGCCCGGGCCTTAGACGGCCTTCTGCTGGCCGGAGGAAACGACGTATCGCCCCGCTGCTTTGGGCAGGAGCCGGTGTTGGGGCTGGGCGAGGTCAACCCGCTGCGGGATCAGAACGAGCTTCGGCTGATCGAGCTGTTTCGGAAGGAAAACAAGCCCATTTTCGGAATCTGTCGGGGCGTGCAGATCCTCAATGTGGCGCTGGGCGGCACGCTGATTCAGGACTTGCCCAGCCAGCATCGGCGGGAGGACGGGCAGCCGTCCATAGATCACCGGCAGACGGCGCTGGGAGCGTATGCCAGCCATCGTGTGGTTGTGGCGGAAGGGAGCCTGCTGGAGCAGATCCTGGGTCAGCAGGAGCTATGGGTGAATTCCTTCCACCATCAGGCGGTCGGGGAGGTGGCCGGACAGGCCAATCTGAGCGCTTGGGCCGCTGACGGCGTGGTGGAGGCCATCGAGCTGCCGGACGCGCCGTTTGTGCTGGGCGTGCAGTGGCACCCGGAAAAGATGACGCAGGCGGGAGACGAAGCGTCCCGGCGGCTGTTTGCGGCGTTTGCCGAAGCCGCCCGCGGGTAAGGCAAAAACAAAATCCCCCAAGGCCCGGAAGGCGTCGCTGCAAGCCGGGCGTTTGGGGATATTTGATTCATTCACACGAATATGCGTTTTTCGCAAAACAGAACCCGCGCGGACGATACCGCGCGGGATTTTTGCCGGGATTATTCAATTGTTTGACCTGCCCGCTTTCTTCTCCAAAATCTATCGTTACGGCAGCAGCCGGTTAGATGGAAAAAACGGGGGAAAGAAAACTGGTATGGGGAAAATGAAAAGGTTAATCGTCCAATTCATCGTCGGCTTCAAAATCAGCCTGAACAACCTCGATAAGCTTCTCGAGCAGGTCGTCGTCATCGATCGGAACGAAGGATTCCATTTCTTCGCCGTCTTCTTCGGATTCCACAACCTTCATGATATACAGGTTGACGGCTTCCTCTTCTTCGTCCTCGTCATGGTCGCAATGTTCGCATCCACAGTCGCAGCAGCCATCGTGGGCGTCGCCCAGCACAACGTATTCTTCGCCGTTGTAGAAGAAATAGCGAACCACTTCCAGCAGAACATTGTTACCGTCTTCATCGACACCTTCGATGAGATCGCGGGCTTCTTCTTCCTCGGCGGGATTCCCGCCTAAAATCTGATCTTTGCTGTCCAACGGAATCGCCTACTTTCTGGTTTGATCTCGTCTCTTACTTCTTACCCCTTGGTTCGTCTTTATTATACCCGAAGTGCCCGAAAGATACAAGGGCTTTTTCACAAATAAAATCCTTGAGTTTCCGGCGCTTCCGGGTTATAATAGGAGTGTTGGGGCAAGCGTCAGTGGGGCTTGTCCGCTTTCTTTTTCAGCGGGGTCAGGCTACCGTCGGGCTGCTTGACCCGCACATTTTGAAGCACGGCTTCCATGTTCTGGCGGAAGCCTGCGATATACTCCTGATGGAGGGCTTTGCGTTCAGCGTCTTCTTCCGGGGTCAGGCTGCGTTCCTTTTTGATTTTGGCCAGTTCATTGATGCGCAGGACCTTTTCATGTTCCATGGTAACGACTTCCTTTCCAAGCATAAAGGGGGATTTTCATATGGTACAGGGCAGATGGTATCCCATTGGCAGCGATATTGAGCTGCCGCTGAGCATTCGGCGGACGGTTTTTGGCCGTGGCCGGGATGCGCTGGACGATCAGGCCCAGCAGGTGATCGTATTTCGGGAGGACCGGGCGGTAGGCTCTGCCCGGCTCTGGTGGCAGGACGGCGCGTTCCGTCTGGGGGACGTGGGGGTTCTGCCGGAGGAGCGTGGCAAAGGCTTCGGCGACCTGCTGGTTCGGCTGCTTCTTTTCAAGGCGCTGACCCACAACGCTTTGAAGATTACGCTCTTTACGCCGCCGGAGACGGAAGCGTTCTTTGCCCAATACGGCTTTCAAGCCGACGAGCGGCGGGAGCAGGGCGTGGAGATGAGCATTCTCGGGGAGAAGGTACAGCTGAGTCACTGCGGCGGGCAGTGCGAGAAGTGCGATCATCCTTCGGAGGAGTGTGTGCCGAAGGCGTTGAGATAAGTGGGTAGGGCTTGACGCGCCGATTCTGGCGCGGGAGAAGGGCTTGCAGCCCTATGGGGCACTCGATTGTTTGCTCCGGGGAAAGCCCTCAGTGCGTCCGCAGGCGCAAACCTCTGCCCCCGGTGGGGTCTGACGCGCCGACTCCGGCGCGGATTGGGACTGGCCGTCCCAAGGGGCGCTCACACTTTTCTTTCGGTGGCGAAAGAAAAGTGTGCAAAAGAAA
>SFGO01000027.1 GCA_004556545.1 Clostridiales bacterium | reverse complement strand
TGCGCAGCACCGAGGACGAGGACAGCCCGAAGGGCTACCGCAGTCCGAAGCCCGCCACGCCATCCGGCGGGGCGGGCCGCAAAGCGCTGTTTGCGGGCAACGGCGGCCAACTTGGGGTTTTTGACAGACTGAAAAATGAGCCTGCTTCCGACAATCCATGCCGGAAGCAGGCTCATTTTATTGCTTATTGCTCATTCCTCATTGTCTTCGCTGTTTTCAGCGCTTTTTTCGCCGTCCGAGCCGGTGAAGGAATTCACCGCGCCCTTGACGTTGGCGGCGGCGCTGTTCACCACATCCTGAAAATTGCCGGAAAACTCGGGCGCGTTGCGCTCAATGGAGAAGCGGTAGCCCAGCACCAGCGCCACCACCAGACCGATCACAGCCAGCCACGGCGCGCTGCATACGGCCACGACGGAGAAGATCAGCGACAGGTTCAGGATGGGGGTGTCGTCCTTCTGAACCTTGACCCGGGTGCGGTAAAGAACGGAAAAAACGTTATTGGCTTTCATAATGGTATATCCTCCTTCAAACTTTCCAGTCATCGGTTTGGGTTTCCTTTTGACAAAAGGAATCATACCACGACCGGCCCTTCAATGCTTGAGGAAGCCCTGCAAAACCGATGAGAATTGCATGAGAAACCCTCTAAAAATCCTTTGGGAAATTCTTCAGGGCAGGATATGCACCGTATCGATTTCCTGCCAGCGCTCAAAAAGCCGGGCCATGTCCGCTGCTTCCAGCGCGATGCAGCCCTGCGTCCAGTCGGAAGAAGCGCCGCCCTCGTGCAGGTAGATTTCCCCGCCCAGCGCCGTGCCCCAGGGCGGGCGCGTCCGGCTTTCCCACGCCCGGCAGACGGCGTCCCGCGCCGCCTCGTCGATCAGTCCTGCGGCCAGCCCCCGTTCCGCTTCCTCCGGGGAGGGATAGCTCAGTCCCAAACTCTTGCCGTATTTGCCCGCTTCCTTTACAAGGCAGATATAGTAGGTTCCCTCCGGGGTACGGCCATCCCCTTCCCGCTCCTTGGGTCCGGCAGGCTCCCGGCCCAACCCGACGGGGCAGCGCAGCAGCACGCGGTCGGCCTGCCGCAGCTCCAGCATTCTTCGGGCTTTCTGAATCCAGACTTCCATGGTTCATCCCTCCGGTCGGCGGTACCATCCCTATGGTATCACGCGCAGGTGTGCAACCTGTGAATAGACTGTAACATTCTTCCTTTCAAAGGTAAAACCCTTGCGAAAACAAAAAAGCTGTGCGATAATGAAAACCGAAATGGGAAAGATTCGCCGCCGAAAATCGGAAACAGCAAGCGTTTTGCGTTTCGGGGCACCATTTTCCCAAGGAAAGGATTGTGCTTTTCATGAAGAAGATTCTCTCTCTCCTGCTCTGCCTGTGCCTGCTGTTTTCCGCCGCAGCGCTGGCGGAAGACACTGCCGCGGCCGAGCTTCAGGATACCGACGTGCTGGCCACGGTCAACGGCACCGAACTGACCTGGGCCGACGTAGCGCCGGTTTACGACAGTCTGGTCTCTTCCTACGGCAACTACTATGACCTGACCGACAGCGCCAACGTGGAGCTGTTCCGCGCCGTGGCCATGCAGAACAAGATCAACGAAGTCATCATGCAGGCGAAGATCGCCGAGCTGGGCATCGCCCTGACCGACGAGGAAGCGGCGGCAGCCGAGGAAGACGCCCAGAGCGACTGGGACAACGCCATTTCTTCCTATATCAGCCAGCAGCATTCCGACCTGACGGACGAAAGCAGCCAGGAAGACAAGGACGCCGCCAACGCGGAAGCCGTTCAGTACTTCAACGATCTGGGCTACAGCCCGGAAAGCCTGAAGGAGAACTACAAGCAGTACGCGCTCTACGACAAGCTGGAAGCCACCATCGTGCAGGACGTGACCGTGACCGACGAGGAAGTGGAAGCCCTGTATCAGGAGCTGGTGGAATCCGACCGCACGCTGTATGAGAACGACATCGCCGCGTATGTGGATTACAACAACTACGTGGATCAGATGGCCACGTACGCCATGTACTACGGCACCGACAGCAGCATGGACTATGCCTGGTATCGTCCCGCCGGTTTCCGCGCAGTGAAGCACATCCTGCTTCCCGTAGACGACGAGCTGATGCAGACCTATCAGGACCTGCAGGCCCGTCTGGAGGAGCAGGTGGAATCCGCGACCGAGGGCGATGAAGAAAGCGCCGCTGCCGCCGAAGAAACCGCCGACGCGGAAGCGACCGCCGAGCCCACCGAAGAGCCGGTAACGCAGGAGCAGGTGGACGAAGCCAAGGCCGCCATTCTGGCCTCCATCGCCGACAAGATCGACGAAATTTACGCCAAGATCGAAGAGGGCGTGGACTTTGACGAGCTGATCGCCGAATACGGCGTGAACGAAGACGGCACCGCCTCCGACCCCGGCATGACCTCCGAGCCCTACAAGACCAGCGGCTACGAAGTCAGCTCCGCCTCCACCAACTATGTGGCTCCCTTTGTGGAAGCCGCGTTCAGCGTGGATAACGTGGGCGACGTGTCCGCCCCCTACATCAGCAGCTACGGCGTACACATCGTCAAGTACATCGCCGACATCCCCGCCGGCCCCATCGAAATGACGGAAGCGCAGCGGGAAGCCAAGCGCACCGAGCTTCTGACCAGCAAGCAGAACGAGCTTTACACCGCTACCATGGATCAGTGGAATCAGGAAGCAGATATCACCTACACCGGCCTGACCCCCAGCTATGCGGACATCGAGGCCCGGGAAGCCGCCGCTGCCGAGGCAGCCGCCGCGACTGCCGACGACACTGCTGCCGATGATACCACGGCTGACGATACCGCTGCGGACGGCGAGTAAGGTTCTCCGCCGCTGAAGCAAAAAAGTCAAACAGCAAAACAAAACGGACTGATTTTCCAATGCGGAAAGTCAGTCCGTTTTTTGATCCTTTTCAATGCTTACAGTCCCGCTGCCGCGTATACCGCGTTATGCAGCAGGCGGCGCACCCGGAAGATGGCGGTGCCCTCCCGGGAAGGGCAGACCCGGTTCGTCAGGAAGATCAGATACAGGCCCGTGGTGGGGTCGTAGGAAAAGCTGGTGCCGGTAAAGCCCGTATGGCCGATGGTCTCCTTCGGGAACAGATCGCCGGTATAGCCGTTGTCGTACCAGGGCAGATAGAAGCCCAAGCCCCGGCCCTGCGCCATCCCCGGCGTGCGGTTCTGCATGCTCAGGCGCACGGTGGCAGGGCAAAGATAACGGCTGCCGTCGGGAAGCTCCCCCTCCGCCGCCAGCATCTGCACAAACAGCGCCAGATCGTCCATGGTGGAAAACACGCCCGCATTGCCGCTGACGCCGCCCAGAAAACGGGCGTTTTCATCGTGAACCGCGCCGGTCAGGCAGAAGCCGTCATCCTGCATTTCCGTAGACGCGATATTGCTGCCTGCCGGAAGGTAGGAGGTGTTTTTCATTTTCAGGGGCCAGAAGACCTCCTGCACCGCCAGCTCGTTCAGCGGCAGGCCGTAGATGCATTCCAGCAGCTGCCCCAGCAGTATAAAGCCCGTGCAGCTGTACTGCACCCGGGTGCCAGGCTGGAAATCCAACGGCGCAGCCAGAATCAGCTCCGTGCTCTGTTCCGGCGTGCGGGCCAGCTGCCACAGGTGCAGTCCCGGCGGGAAGCCCGCCGTATGGGTCAAAATCTGCGCAATGGTGATCTCCTGCTTATCGGCGGGCGCGTCGATAAAGGTGCCCAGCTTATCCCACAAGCAGAGCTTTCCGCTTTCCAGCGCCCGCAGGGCCAGCATGCCGACCACCAGCGGCTTGGAAACGGAAGCCAGATCGAAGCGGGTCTGCTCGTTGCACAGCCCGGCGTCCTCCTCAATGGACAGCCTGCCGTAGGCCCGGCGGAACAGCACTTTTTCCCGTCGGCCTACCAGCACGCAGGCAGCGGGGAACACCTCCTGCTCCAGCGCTTTTTCCACAACCTGATGAGCAAGGGAAAAATCCGGCGTTCGCTGCATGGCGTTTCCTCCTTTGTACGATCACAGAAAATAGCGATTATTCTTTCCCAGGCGGCGTCCAGCGGACAATCTCGGCGTTTTTACGGCCTTCCAGCGCCTTGCGCAGCTTGGGCTTGGGGTTCACGCCCACCTGCCGGGCGCACAGCTCCAGCATGTTCAGGTCGCTGGCGCTGTCGCCGTAGGCCGAGGACGCTTCATAATCCAGCCGGTCTCCCCGGGCAGCCAAATATTCCGCCAGCCGCAGGGGCTTCTGAATGCCGCGGCAGTTATCGCCGCAAATATCGCCGGTATAACGCTCCCGGTCATCCACATTCATCCGGGTGCCGATAACCGCTTCCACGCCCAGCATGCTTTCCAGCGGTTCCAGATAAAAGGAAGGCGAAGCCGTTACCAGCAGGACGCTGGCGCCCCGGGCCTGCTCCTGCCGGATCGCTTTCAGGCCCTCCGGGTACATCTGGGGCACCAGCACGTGCAGGCAGAAATCCGTGGAAAACGCTTCCGCCTCCGGCACGAGCCGCCCCTTCATCCAGCACAGCGCCGCCGCTTTGGCACGCTCCGCCGAGCAGAGGTGCAGACCGTAGCCCACGGCGGAAACGACGCCCTTCAGCAGCTGGCCGGTGGTACACAGCTTCCGCCGGTGGGCGTAAAGGCACAGGGAGACAATGGAATCCCCCTTTCGCAGGGTTCCGTCAAAGTCAAACAAGGCGTAGCTCTTTTGCAAAACAAACCCCTCCGGGTCATGAAATCAGCGGTTCAAACCGTATGCAGTATAGCACGAAAACAGGGAAAATGCCATCCTGAGGGCGCAGGAGAATTTCCCGCGCGGCCTTCTTTCCCCATTCCGCGCTTGACTTCTCCCCAGGGGCGTGCTATGCTGAACGGGCAATGGGGCGGCCAGGCGATCGCGTGGGAAACCATGAGGAAAGTCCGAGCATCACAGAGCAGGGTGCCAGCTAACGGCTGGTGGAGGCAACTCCAAGGAAAGTGCAACAGAGATATACCGCCCGGGCGTCCGTCCGGGTAAGGCTGGAAAGGCGAGGTAAGAGCTCACCCGGGGCCATGGCGACACGGCTCCGCTGTAAACCCCACCCGATGCAAGATCCGACCAGAGGCGATACGGCTGCTCGTCGTGCCTCTAAAGAGATCGCTGGAGCTCTGCGGCGACGCGGAGAGTAGATAGATGATCGTCCAACGACAGAACTCGGCTTACGACCGCACCCATTGTTTTCGGCTCCGAAGCATTTGCTTTGGCGTCGTTTTTTTGTTGGCTTTTTGAGGAAAAGCCCCGCCTGCCGCAGGGCAGACGGGGCAAAAATTTCTGCTTCCGTTATTTGTCTTCCGGATGGGACTGCCGCCACAGCTCGTCCGCCTTGGGCTTCCAGCAGGCGGCGTACTTCTCGCACTTGTCGCAGAGATGATCCACCGTCTCCGGGGACTGCAGGTCCGTGGAGCGCGCGCCGGTCTCCTTGACGATCTTGCGCAGAAGGTCCGGGTTTTCCAGCATGGGGCAGGGGCGCAGGTGGTTGTGGTTGAAGGGCTGGCCGTCGTGGTAGGCCATGAAAATGGGAGACTGCAGGCCTTCCAGCAGCGTCTTTTCCCGAATATTGGAATCGGAATAGTGGATGAACACGCAGGGGTCCATATCGCCGTTGGCGTTGATGTGGAAGTAGCGCCGTCCGCCTGCGATGCAGCCGCCCACAAACTCGCCGTCGTTCTGGAAATCCATGGCGAAAATGGGCTTGGTGGCGCGGATGTGGCGGATCTGGTGGTACATGTATTCCCGCTGCTCGGGCGTGGGCAGCAGCTCGGGGGCCGCGTCGTTGCCCACGGGCATATAGTGGAAGTACCACACGAACTTCGCGCCCCAGTCGATCATGTGATCCATGAATTCATTGGAAGCGATGGAGTCGATATTCTTGCTGGTGTAGCAGCAGCTCAGGCCGAAGGCAAGCCGCTTCTTCTTCAGAATTTCCATGGCATGGATGACCTTCTGATAGGTGCCGTGGCCCCGGCGGCCGTCGGTGGCCTCTTCAAAGCCCTCGATGCTGATAGCGGGCACAAAGTTGCCCACTTCCAGCATCTGATCGGCAAAGGCTTCGTCGATCAGGGTGCCGTTGGTGAAGGACAGGAACACGCAGTCGTTGTGCTTGCGGCAGATCTTGATGAGGTCTTCCTTGCGTACCAGCGGTTCGCCGCCGGTGTAGATATAAAAGTACACGCCCATTTCCTTGCCCTGGGTGATGATGGAGTCGATCTCCTCAAAGCTCAGGTTCAGCTTGTTGCCGTATTCCGCGGCCCAGCAGCCGGTGCAGTGCAGGTTGCAGGCGGACGTGGGATCCAGCAGGATGACCCACGGGATGTTGCAGTTGTACTTCTTGCGGTATTCCTCCTCAATGGGCCAGCCCAGAATGTTGGCGTTGAGGATGAAATTGGTGAAGAAGGTCTTCAGCTGATCCCGATCCACGTCGTTGAAAAGGTTCAGGATGAGCTGATGCATGTTGTTGGTCGGATCCTCTACCACAGCGCGCACCGCCGCCCGCTGGCTCTCGAAGCTGTCGGGGCCGGTGCCGGCCAGCTTGTCCACCCAGTTCATCAGCTTGGGCATGTTCTTCTCCGGGTCTTTTTCCAGATACCCCAGCGCCGTTTTCAGCGCGATTTCTTTGATCGCCTTGTATTTCATCTTAAAAAATCCTCCTTGTCCGAATGCGCTTTCGGCGCTTTTCGGTTGGTTCTTCCTTACTGTACCGTCCTGTCGCAAGGGCCGCAATGGACAATGTTTTCATCCTGCCGGAAAACGCGGCATTTCCCGCCGCCTGTCTGGTTTTCGAACAGGGACGGCCGCCCCGCCTGTTTTTTGGTCACGGAAAACAGAATGACCATTGCGAAAAAGGGCGGAATTTGTTATACTGCGGAGGGATATTTTTCGTTTAGAACGCTATTTTGCCGCGGATCTGCGGCGGCCCATGGATACGAAAGGAGCCGAACCCCATGCCCTCTTTCACCCGGAAAGCCATTATGCAGTCGTTTTTGAAGCTGGTAGATCAGCGCCCCATCAATAAGGTCACCATCAAGGACATCGTGGAGGACTGCGGCATCAACCGCAATACCTTCTATTATCATTTCAGCGATATTCCCGCCCTAATCGAAGCCATCGTGCAGGAGGAAGCGGCGGAGCTGTTCAAGGCTCATCCCACCATCAGCTCCTATGAGGAATGTATCCGGCTGGCCATTCAGGAAATTCAGAAGAACAGGCGGGCGGTGCTGCACATCTACAATTCCTCCAACCGGGATATTTACGAGCATTACCTGATGCAGGTGTGCCAGTATATTGTGGAAACCTACCTCAACACCCTGCTGGGCGACAGGAAGATCGACCGGCAGGACCGGGAGATCATCGTGGCCGTGTACCGCTGCCAGTGCTTCGGCCTGTTCATCGACTGGCTGAACAACAACCTGAGCGACGAGTTCCCCCAGCGGGTGGAGCGTCTGGGCGAGCTGCGCAAGGGCATGCTGGAGGAAATGCTGGAACGCTGCGGGATGGAATGATCTCGCTCAAAATCTTGCGCCGGAAGCCGTGTTTTCCGGCGCTTTTTGATTTCCGAAAATTCCTTTTTCCATAGCTCCTTTCAGACAATTTCCTTTTCCTGTCTGGTTTTTAGACACCTCGCCGCCCCTGTCTGCTTTTTGAACAAGGGCGGCGAGGTGTCCGTTTGTCTGCCGGTTTTTCGGTGCTATACTCTCCCCGAAAACCATGGGAAGGAGGTGAGAAACCGTGCGTTCCGAAAATCCCATTCGGGCGGCCAAGATCAGCTATATCGTTACGTCCGCTGCGTTCTGCGTGCTGGGCGTTCTGCTGATTGTTCTTCGGGACTGGTCGGTTTCCTTCATCGGCGTTGTAACCGGCGTGATGCTTATTGCCTTCGGCATTGTGAAGCTGCTGGGCTATTTTTCCAAGGATCTGTACCGGCTGGCTTTCCAGTTTGATCTTGCCTTCGGCATATTGCTGATCGCGCTGGGCGCCATTATTCTGGCCAAGCCGGAACGGGCCATGAGCTTCGTCTGCCTGATGCTGGGCGTGGCCATTCTGGCCGACGGGCTGTTCAAACTGCAAACCGCCGTGGACGCCCGGGAGTTCGGCCTGCGTTCCTGGTGGGCCATTCTGGCGCTGGCGGTGCTGGCGGGCCTGATCGGCGCGGTGCTGGCCCTTCATCCCACGGAGAGCGCCGTGGTCATGACCCTGCTGGCCGGAGCCTCCATGGTGGTAGAAGGTGCGTTGAACCTTTGCGTGGCCCTTTTCGCCGTCAAGGTGGTTCACAATCAGCGGCCCGATTCTCCCCGCCGGTGGCTGGACGTGTGACCGGCTGCATTCAAGAGCAGCGCCGCGCCAATCAGGCAGTGCGATAAGGGAAAAAGCCCGTTAGCACTGCTGCCGAACGGGGCGGTGCTGCCCAAGCACGAACCAAAGAGAAAGGAAGGATTTGCCTCATGCGTTTTTCCAAGGCGGTCGTCAAGTACCGCGTGGCCATTCTGATCGTAGCGCTGGTGCTGCTGGCGCCGGCTGTGCTCGGCATGGTCAATACCCGCATCAATTATGATATGCTGGACTATTTGCCCGAGGACATGGATACCGTCATCGGCCAGAACGAACTGCTGAACGACTTCGGCAAGGGCGCGTTTTCGCTGGTGATTGTGGAGAATATGCCCGCGAAGGACGTGGCGGCGCTGAAGGAAAAAATCGCCGCCGTGGAACACGTGGACAGCGTGGTCTGGTACGACAGTCTGGCCGACCTGCGCCTGCCCATGGAGCTTCTGCCGGACAGCCTCTATGAGAAATTCAACACGGAGAACGCCACGCTGATGGCCGTGTTCTTCGATTCCGCCACCTCGGCGGATGTGACCATGGACGCCATCCGGGAGATTCGTTCGCTGGCGGGGCAGCAGTGTTTCGTCACCGGCATGTCGGCGCTGGTCACCGACCTGAAAGACCTGTGCGAGCAGGAAGAGCCTGTGTACGTCGGTCTGGCCGTGCTGCTGGCCTGCGCCGCCATGATGCTCCTTCTGGACAGCTGGCTGGCCCCGCTGGTGTTCCTGTTCTCCATCGGCGTCAGCATCGTCTATAATCTGGGCAGCAATGTGATGATGGGTGAGATCTCCTACATCACCAAGGCTATGGCCGCCGTGCTGCAGCTGGCCGTCACAATGGACTACTCCATCTTCCTGTGGCACAGCTACAACGAGCAGCGGGAACAGATCACCGATCCCAACGAGGCCATGGCCAACGCCATCCGCGCAACGCTGACCTCCGTGGTGGGCAGCTCGGCGACCACCATTGCGGGCTTTGCCGCCCTGTGCTTCATGAGCTTCACGCTGGGCAAGGATCTGGGTCTGGTCATGGCCAAGGGCGTGCTGCTGGGCGTGCTGGGCTGCGTTACCCTGCTGCCCTCGCTGATCCTGCTGCTGGACCGTCCTTTGCAGAAGACCCGCCATCGTCCCCTGATCCGGAACGCCGACGGCTTTGCCAAGGGCATCGTCAAGGCTTTCCCCGTGATGCTGGTGATCTTCGTGCTGCTGGTCTATCCGGCCCTGTACGGCTATCAGAAGACCAACGATGAAGTTTACTACGACATGGGTCAGTGCCTGCCGGAGGACATCGACTACGTGATTGCCAACCATAAGCTGATCGACGACTTCGACATTGCCTCCACCCATATGATGCTGGTGGATGCGAGCCTGTCCTCCCGGGAGCTGCGGGCCATGCAGGACGAGATGGAGCAGGTGGACGGCGTGCGCTACGTGCTCAGCCTGCAAAGCCTGCTGGGCAGCCGGGTGCCGGCGGACGTACTGCCGGACAGCGTGCGCTCCATCGTAGAAAGCGACAAGTGGCAGCTCTGGCTCATCAGCTCCGAGTACCGGGTGGCCAGCGACGCGGTGAACGAGCAGATCACCGGCCTTCAGTCCATCCTGAAGAAATACGACCCCTCCGGAATGCTCATCGGCGAAGCGCCCTGCATGAAGGATATGATCGACACCACCGGCCACGATTTTGAGGTGGTCAACGCCGTGTCCATCATCGCCGTGTTCCTGATCATCCTGCTGGTGGAAAAGAGCCTGACGCTCCCCTTCATCCTGATCGCGGTCATCGAGCTGGCTATCTTCATCAATCTGGGCTTGCCTCACTATCTGGGCCAGTCCCTGCCCTTCATCGCCCCGATCTGCATCAGCACCATCCAGCTGGGCGCCACCGTGGACTATGCCATCCTCATGACCACCCGCTATAAGGCGGAGCGCGTGGGCGGCAGCGCCAAACGGGAAGCCGTGACCACCGCGCTGGGCGCGTCTACGCCCTCTATTCTGGTCAGCGGTCTGGGCCTGTTCGCCGCCACCTTCGGCGTGGCCCTGTACTCCGATATGGACATCATCCGCTCCATGTGCATGCTGATGGCCCGGGGTGCGCTGGTCAGCATGGGCAGCGTACTGCTGTTCCTGCCCGCGCTGCTGATGCTGCTGGACAAGGTTGTCTGCAAGACCACGCTGGGCATGAAAGTGAAAAACTAAGGAGGAGATCTTCACCATGAAAAGCAATTGGAAGCGCATTTCCACGCTGGTTCTTTCTCTGGCGCTGCTGCTTTGCGCCGCGGTTCCGGCGATGGCCGAGGCCGCCAAGGATGAAACCGTGTACATTCTCTCCGACGCGCAGGGCGAGGCCCGGCGCATCATCGTCAGCGATTGGCTGAAGAACCCGGACAAGCTGGACGAACTGACCGACGCGACCCGGCTAACGAACCTGACCGTGGTGGAAGGCAGCGCCACCTTTGAGCGGGACGGCGACAAGCTCACCTGGGATGCGAACGGCAAGGACGTTTACTATCAGGGCGACAGCGAGGAAGAGCTGCCCCTGACCCTGCAGATCACCTATCTGGTGGACGGCGAGGAAGTTCCCGCCGCCGACATGGCCGGAAGGAGCGGTTCTGTGACCATCCGCTTCTCCTATACACCCGCTGACGGGCAGAAGGCCCAGTTTGCCGTTCTGTCCGCCGTCCTTCTGGACAGCGATCGCTTCACCAATGTGGAAGTGACCAACGGCGCGGTCATCAACGACGGCGACCGGCTGCTGGTGCTGGGTGTAGCCCTGCCCGGCCTGAAGGAACGGCTGGACGTGGAAGACAAGGACGGCAAGCTGCCCGAGACCGTTGAGATCACCGCCGATGTGGAGGACTTCGCCCTGCCCCTGACCGTTACCGCGGCCAGCAGCGAATGGAGCAGCCTTCTGAAGGATATGGATCTGAGCCTGATCGACACCGCCGACGGCGACATGGATCAGCTGACGGACGCCATGACCCAGCTTCTGGACGGCGGACGGCAGCTGTCCGAGGGCACTGCGGCCCTGAACGATCAGACGGCCGCGCTGTCCGATGGCGTAGGACAGATCTCCGGCGGCCTGAGCACCCTGAGCGAGAACAGCGAAAGCCTGAACGCCGGTGCGCTGCAGGTGTTCGAACTGCTCCTGCAGACCGCCAGCCAGCAGCTCAAGGCCTTGAATCCTCAGGTGCCCGACCTAACGGTGGACACCTATGCCGCCGTGCTGGACGGCCTGACCCAGCAATTAACGGCCGCCAAGCAGACCCAGACGGAGGCCTTCCAGAGCCTGCAGACGCTCAAGGCCCAGCTGGACGGCTACAACGAGTTCTACACCGGCCTGACCGCCTACACCGGCGGAGTGGATCAGCTGAACGCAGGCGCGGCCCAGCTGAACGGCAGCATGCCCGCCCTGACGGAAGGAGTATCGGCGCTGAACGACGGCGCGGCCCGGCTCTACGAGGGTCTGCAAACGCTGGATCAGGAGGGTCTGCAAACGCTGACCTCCATGGTGAACGACGAGTGGAAGCCCCTGTTTGAGAAGACCCGCGCGCTGGCGGAAGATACGGAAGCGTATCAGTCCTACGCCGGCAAGGCCGACGACGCCGAAGGCGTTGTGCGCTTCCTCTGGCGGACCGACGCCATCGGGGAATAAGGTATTGAATATTCTGTTCCTTTGATGCTCTGTTATCCTTAAAATTCAACGCTCCCCGGCCTGTGCTTTCGGCACGGGCCGGGGAGTTTTTTAGCTCGGCAGCTTTTCTTTAGGACGAACCGCTCATACAATCCGCAGCTTGGCGCATTCCTCAGCCCATGCGTCAAACCCGGCAAACAACTGGATTTCTCCTTTTTCCAAGGTCAGGAGGCCGTCCGGCAGATAATAGCCAAGCTCCTCCAAACCAAGCCTGAAAACAAACTCCGCCGTTTCTCCCGCTGAAAGCGTCCGGCGTTCATAGGCTTTCAATTCCCGCAGAGGCCGAGCCATGGAAGCGGCAGGATCCCGCAGATACAGCTGAAGAACCGTGTCGCCGTCCCGCTCGCCGGTATTGGATACCCATACATGAAGGACGGCTTTCTCGCCCGCCGACAGCTCGGCAAGGGAAAGGGTTTCCTTTTCCAGCCTCGCCTTTTCCACCTGAAAGGACGTGTAGGAAAGGCCGTATCCAAACGGATAAAGGGGAGAGCCGCTTTCGTCGATGTAATTCCGGCATTCCGTATAATACCCGTTGACCGGTCTCCCGCTGGGCGCTGCGTTATAGTACAGCGGCAGCTGGCCGACGCTGCGGGGAAGCGTCATGGACAAATGACCGCTGGGGTTCCGATCCCCAAACAGGAGCTCCGCAGCCGCCATTCCTGCTTCACAGCCTGCGTGACCGGCATAGAGAACCGCGTCAAACAGGGAAATCGTATCTCCCAGGGCAATGGGACGGCCGAAGCAGAGCAGCCCTACCACCTTTTTCCCAAGCCGCCGGGCCCGAAGCGCCAGCGCCGCCTGATCCTCAGGCAGAGAAATATCCGCCAGACAGTGGAACTCTCCCGAAGCCCGGGCAGATTCGCCCAAGGCCAAAATGACCGTATCCGCCTGCTCCATGACGGCGGTCATATCGCTCAAAAGCGTGCAGCTTTCGGTGAAGAGCTCCAGCTCCGGGGCAACAGCCCGGATGCCTTCTTCGATGGTGATGACGCTGTCCGCACTGCCGTCCGGCGTCCAGGCCCCCATCAGGGAGTCGCGGTTTTGAGCCATGCAGCCGGTCAGCACCACTCGTCCCTTTTTGGAAAGCGGAAGAAGGTTCCGGTCGTTTTTCAGAAGCACCATAGACTCTCCGGCGATCCGGCGCGCCAATGCTCTGTGCTTTACCCGGTCTATGTTCACTGTTTCTCTGACCGGCTGCCGGAAAAGCCCGGCCCGCAGCTTCGCCTGCAAAACCCGTTCCACCGCACGGTCGATTTCTTCCATGGAGACTCTGCCCGCCATTACCTCCGCTTCCAGATGCCGCGCGAAGCACTGATCCGCCATATCCATATCCACTCCGGCCTGCAGGGCGAGCCGGGCGCAATCGGCCCCGTTTTCCGCCACGCCCTGAGCTTCCAGCTGCTCGACTCCGCCCCAATCGCTGACCACAAAGCCGTCGAAACCCAGCTGTTCCCGCAGCACCTCCGTCAAAAGGCGGCGGCTTCCCGTTACCGGCTGTCCCGACAGCTCATTAAAGGAGGCCATCACAGAACCGACGCCTGCCCTGACTGCCGCACGGAAAGCCGGAAGATATTGGTTTTGCAGCGCATAATCACTGATTTCCGTATGATGATAGTCGCGGCCTCCCTCGCTGGCGCCATAGCCGATGAAATGCTTGGCGCAGGCCAGCAGCCGTCCCTCCTGCGCGGGACTGCCGCCCTGAAAGCCGCGCACTGCGCTGGCTGCATAGCGGCTTCCCAGCAGCGGATCCTCGCCCGGCCCTTCGATCACTCTGCCCCAGCGGGGATCGCGGCTCAAATCCAGCATGGGCGCAAAGGCCCAGCGCACGCCCGCGTTTCCCGCCTCCGCCGCCAGGGCGGAATAGCATTCCTCAATCAGCCGGTCGTCAAACGAAGCGGCCATCATCAGCGGAATCGGGAAAATCGTCTCAAAGCCATGAATCACATCGCGTCCCAGCAGCAGAGGGATTTTTAACCGGCTTTCCATAGCGGCTTCCTGCAATTCCCGGGTGAAGTCCAGATCAAAGGCTTCCATTCCGCCGTTTTCCGGAATAGCGCTTCCGGAGAAAAGCAATGAACCGATTTTTCCTTCCCGAACCTCCTGTTTGATCTCTTCCACATGTTCATCATAGGCGCAGATGTTCCGCTGATTCAGCTGGCCGATTTTTTCCTGCAGGGTCATTCGGCTCAGAAGCTCCTGTATTTTGGGGGAATCATTCCATTTCTTCATTTCATCATCTCCTGCATAAACTGCATAACGTCATCCTTCTGCCCCGGCAGATCCTCATGGCCGAAGTCGGGATAAAGCTGATAATCCTTGGGCGCTTGAATATGATTATAAACGGCAAATTGCGTGGACGGAGGGCAAAGCGTGTCCATCAGGCCGGTGTATAGCCGGGTTCTGGCCCGAATGCGCGAAGCCAGATGATGAACGTCGATATACCCCAGTCTGGTAAAGATCTCCTGTTCCCGAAGATGACGGGGATCAAACCAACGGAAGAAATCCTTCAATTCCGCATAAGCGTCTTTATCCAAATCCATTTCCCATACCCGGCGATAATCGCTGAGAAAAGGATAGCGGAGCGCGGCGCGCGCCAGCCAGGGCGTCAGTGCGGCGCAGGCAGCGGCAAGCCCGCCGCCCTGCGAGCCGCCCATCGCCCCCACCTGCCGTTCGTTTACCTCCGGCCGGGCGGCGATGATTCTGGCCAGCTGTGCGGTATCCAGAAAGACGTTTCGGTAGTACAGTTTTTCCGGTTCATCTTCCAGTCCCCGAACAATGTGTCCCCGCAGCGTGGTTCCCAGCACGGAGGCCGTATCCTGCGACAGTCCTCCCTGTCCCCGGCAATCCATGGCCGCATAGCAGAAACCGGCCGCAGCCCATCCCAGCACCTCTGAAAACGCTTTGACCGATCCGGCGTAGCCGTGAAACTCCAACACTGCCGGGGCGGGACGAGTCACATTCGTCGGCCGGATGTAAATGCCGTGAATGATAGAGCCTCCCATCCCCTGAAAATATAGATGAAAGCATTCGGCATTCTGAACCTGAAAATCCGCCCGGCGAAACTCCGCCTCTGTCCCCAGCGCTTCCATTTCCCGAATTCCCTTATCCCAAAAAGCGTCAAAATCATCCGGCTTTTCGTTTCGGCCCCGGTATTCCAGCAGTTCTTTTTCACTCAGATCGACTAAAGGCATTTTCGTTCTCCTTTTCTCTTTTTTCAAAGAACCGTTTTCCGCTGTGATGCATTGACAGCGGAAAACGGCCTTTCTGTTCTTTATCTGACTTTTTGCAGTCGGACCATCCCGCATTCCGGGATCTTCCATTCCACCAGGCCTTCCGGCTCCCATTCCTCTTCCGTCTGTATTTCGCCAAGACAATTCCAGACGGTCGCCTTCCATCTGGCTTTCTGATCGAAACGCGCCAGCATGGTGCTGCCGGAGTTGGCGTTGATGAGATAAACGTCGTCCAGACGGGAGGCCGGTACTTCGGCCAGTACGCCGTGCTGATAACAGGCGATCACGGATCTTCCCTTTTCTTCTGTCCGCACCACGGGATAAAGCATTTGCGGCTGCTCCGCATAGAGAGGAGCCTCCTGCAGCAGATGCTGCTCGTCCTGCATCAGCCGGGTCCAGAAGCGCATCATGCGCAGGTGTTCTTCCGGGATGCGGTCCAAACGGGCCGAAAGCTGTACATTGGCAAAAAGCACGTTTTCGATCTGGCAGGCGGCATTTTCAACGCGGTCTTCCGGGTTCCACATCAGCATATCCGAGTGGACGGCCGTCCGGCCGCTGGTAAGCCGGAGATCCACGATTCCTACCCGATTGTAGGAGGTGGAATAAGGACAGTCTCCCACCCGGAACATATTGCCGTACTGCCGCATGACCGGCCCGATATAGTTTTGACGGAATTCAATCAAAACGTCGGGGCGCAGTTCGTGCAGCTTCCGGGTCAGATCGGTCATCAGCCGGTGAACGGCATCCTCCAGCACGCCGTAATCCATCCCTTCGCGGAAGGCGGGCGTTTCCTTCGTCATACGGAAGGAATCGATAAAATCCAGCTTAAAGCCATCCAGATCCCAATCCCGCATCATCCGCACGTAATGACTGACGATATACTCCCGCACCTCCGGATAACGGGGATCCAGCGCATAGGTTTGAATGGCGTCGATATACTCCAGCGTTTTGCCCTTGAACGTCTGCGCGGCTTTCGAATGGAGACCCGCAAAAGGAACCGCGCACCAGAGCATATATTTCATTCCCAATTCGTGAATTTTCCGCACATGCTGACGCATATCGGGAAATTTTTTAACGGAGGTCTGAAGATCGCCGCCGTAGGCATAGCCCCGTTCGCAGTCGTCGTCTTCCCAGCCGTTATCCAGAATCAGCGTTTTCATGCCGAAGGGAACGGCCCGCGCGCATTCGGCTTCGATCTGATCCGCAAACAGAAAATGGTGGAAGCTGTACCAGGAAGAATACATGGGAAGCCTTGCTTCCGGGGGAACGTTCACAGGCGGATATTTTTCCTCCCACCATTTAGCCACCGCCCGAATCGCGTCTTCGTAGCGGCAGTTCGTTTCGTCGATCCAGAGCTTTACCCGGTAGCCATCCGTCAGGCCGGACGCATCCAGCGGAATGGAAAAACGCGCGTGAAGCGTGCCGTCCTCTTCGTGAACGCCGATGGAGCGGGTCAGCAGTGTAACGCAGTCATCCAGCGCTACGGTATATCGGTTCCAGCCCGCGTCGTTGAAAAAGCAGTGCAGCGGGCTGCTTTTGGACAGCTTGCTCTCTTCGTCGCAGCCCCAGTCCGGCTTCAGCGCCCGGTCAAAGTGGCACTCGCTGTGCCACTGATATTGAATATCCCAAATCGGCTTTTCCCACGAAAGCGTGAACACCGGCTTTTCGGGAAGGTCCTTGCGTTCCCAGTGCAGTTCAAAGCAGTACAGACTGCGCGCCTCTTCGCGGCTGTCTGTGCAGGTGATCCGGCAGGGAAAATTGACTTCCGCCCGAAGCATGCCAAATTGAATTTCGCTCATATCCACAATCCTTTCCGGTCCGCAGTTTCCTTACAGCAAAATGACTTCGTCCGTTTCCGACTGCTTGCGGATCACGACGGGAGCCTGATCGCCATGTACCCGTACCTTCCAGATCCGCTTCTCGGCCTTTCCGGCATACTCTCCCACCCGCTCGCCGATGGTCAGCTCCACCTTTTCAGCATCCGCACGGCAGAAAATTTCCGTCCGGCAACTCTGCCGGTTTTCATAATCCAGGCTGATGCCGTCGTCCTCCCGGAACACATAGCGGCTTTCGCCCAGCGGGTAAACATCCAGCTCTATTTCCGAATCGTCATACTGGTAAACATAATCCCGATCCTTCCACATCGGCACAATAGCGCCCCGGCGGACGAAAAGTCCTCCGCCCTTTCCGGCGGGAGGCGTATAGGGAACTGTGCAGGGGCCGCAGTACCGCTCGCCGGTGAAGAAATCCTCCCATTCGCCTTCCGGGAAAGTGACCTGAGTTTCGAACACCGTCACCATCAGCCATGGCCCCAGCATAAACTGCGTGATGCAGTCCGCCAGCTCCTCGCTTTCCGGAAAAGCCAGCGGCATGGGCCGCACGATGGGCATATCTTCTTCGTGCCCTTCCAGCGCGGCGGAGTAAAGATAGGGAAGAAGCCGGTAACGCAGCCGGGCATATTCCGTAAAGGCCCGTTCGTTTTCTTCGCCGGCCCACCACGGCTGGCTGAAGCCGATCCAGCTATTCAGATGGCCCCATGGGAGCAGCAGGCCGAAATGAATCGCCTCCACCGAGCTGACGTCCATATCGCAGGTCGTATTCATCGCCCCGGACAGCGCCAGATTCAGAATCCATGTCAGCGCGCCCTGCCGGCCTCCGTTGTCGCCGGTGGTCATGGCTCCCCAGCGCTGGCAGCCGGTGTAGCCGCCGCAGTAATGGTGCATGGGGCGGCGGCCCATGGTTTTGGCAAAGCCCTGATACATCTGCTTAACGATCAGCGTCTGGTTCAGGTTATGCATCTGCTCATCGCAGGCGCCGTTTTTGTAGTTCATATCCGGGTGAACCTCGTACACCAGCTCGCAGGGGTCGATTTTGAAAGCGTCTACGCCCTGCCGGACAAAGGGAACCAGATGATCGAACCACGCGGGCGGATCGCAGGTCTCCTCCCCGCGGACGATGCGCTCCTCTTCAGCCGTCAGATCATGATCTACGCAGAGCCATAGCTTCAGATGAAAGCCATAGCGCTTCAGCGCCGCGATAAAGGATTCCGGGTGCGGCTGATCTGCCGGGCCCCAGTTGGGCACATGAAAGCGGGTTTTCTCCCACTGCTTGTCCAGGCCGTGATCGTAGAACTTTGTCATCCAGCCCGGCTCCAGCGAAACCATATCGCAGGGAATATGCTTTTCGCGGAATAAGCGGGCATGATCGGTCATGACAAACTCCGTAGCGTAAATAGGCGCAATATAGGTCAGGCCATAGGCCCATTTGGGCAGCAGCATATTGTGTCCGCTCAGTCTGGCGTATTTTTTCAGCACTCCTGCCATGGAGCCGCCCCAAAGCAGGAAAAGATCCAGCTCTCCGTCCTCGCCGAGAATTTCCAGCCGGTCGGCCCGGCTCTCGCCTACGTCTACAAAATGCTTCCAGTCGTTATTGATCAGAATGCCCCAGCCTTCCTGACTCATCAGGAAGGGAATGGGCGCTTCATCAAACTGATAATAGGCCCAGTTTTGATAGGTATGCCCCCGCAGATTCAGCCGCTCGCTGTTTCCCTCTCCCAAGCCGTAGAAGCGCTCCCCGGGCAGAATGGAAATGGAAATGCCGAAGGGCGTATGCACGCCCCGTTCCACGGGCGCATTGTTTCGTGTCGTGCCGTTGGGATCGCCGATAATGACGCGCTGTCCCGCGCAATGCTCGGAAAAACGGTTTTTGAGCTTTTCCAGCTTCTCCTGCCATTCCTGCGCGTTTTCTTCGGTGCGGAAGGAAAAGCAGAGACTGCGCCCGTTGGGCAGGCGGATCTCCTGCCCGTTCCATTCGATTCCCGATTCGCATCCCGCAGGCTCCGTGTGAAGAACGCCGTAGCGTTCCAGCAGGGAAGGAGCGAAATTTTCCGACATTCTTAACCGGAGGATTCCCTTGTCAATAGCCTGTGCCCTGAGTTCCATGCCTTTTTTCCTCATTTCTGTCCCGTATTCTGGCTCAGCCCTTCACAGCGCCGATCATGACGCCCTTCACAAAATACTTTTGCAGGAAAGGATAGATGACCAGGATCGGAACGGTGGTGACTGTAATGGTGCAATACTTGATCAGGTCTTTCGCATAGCTTTCCTCTACCAGATTGGCCGCGCTGTCCGTGGAAGACATTTCGTTGAGGATCAGCAGTTCGCGCAGGATCATCTGCAGCGGGTACAATTCCCGGCTGCGGTGAAAGATCAGAGAATGATACCAGCCGTTCCACTGGGCCACGGCGTAGTACATTCCGATCACCGCCAGAACGGAGGAGGACAGGGGAAGCGTGATGCGGGTAAGCACCTGAAAGTCGTTGGCGCCGTCCAGCAGCGCGCTTTCTTCCAGCGCCGCGGGGATGGATTTGAAGAAGGTGCGCATGATGATCAGATTGTAAGTGGATAACGCCGCCGGGATCACGATGGCCCAGCGGGTGTTATACATGCCCAGATCCCGGACCACGAAAAACCACGGGATCAGTCCGCCGCTGAAAAACATGGTAAACAGCATGCCTTTCATCATCACATTCCGGGGCAGGAAGTCTTCGCGGCTGGTAACGTAGGCTCCGGCGATGGTCAGCGCCATGCTGATGGCCGTGCCCACGACCACGTAAAAAATGGTGTTGTAAAAGCTGTGCAGGATATTGGGGTTGGAAAAAACCATGCGGTATCCTTCCAGCGTAGCCGGCTCCAGGGGCTTGAGCAGCAGGTCGCTGCTTTTCATCAATGCCCGCGCATCCGAAAAGGAAGCGCAGATCGTGTAATACATCGGATAAATGGTAATCACGATCAGAAAAAGCATGAGAACGACGATCAGGGCATTGGCGATTTTATAGGTTATTTTTCTGGCTTCAACATGATGCATTGCAAGGCCTCCTTACCACAGCGCGGTTTCATTCACCCTGCGTGAAAGCGCGTTGGCGCCTACCAGCAGCATAATATTGATGAGCGAATTCAGCAGTCCTACCGCCGAGCCGAAGCTGTATTCAAATTTGCTCAGACCCATGCGGTATACATAGGTGGAGATCACGTCCGCCGTTTCATAAACCCGCTCGTTATACAGCAGGATGATCTGATCCCAGCCCAGATTCATCAGGCTTCCGATGCGCATGATTAGAAGGATCACCACGGTGGGCATAATGCCGGGCAGCGTTACGTGAAGCATCCGCCGCCAGCGCCCCGCGCCGTCGATCTGGGCGGCTTCGTACAGTTCGCTGTCCACCCCGGCCAGAGCGGCGAAATAGATAATGGAATCCCAACCCAGATTCTGCCAGATATTCATGCCGATATACAGCGGCTGGAAATAGCGGGGCACCGTAAACAGGTTGGTTTTCTGCATGCCAAGATGGGAAAGCACGTTGGTCAGGATGCCGTTGCTGGAGCAGAACTGCACCATCAGACCGCAGATGACCACGGTCGAAATAAAATGGGGCATATACGTAATGGTCTGGGTCACGCGCTGAAAGCCGCGGCTGGGGATCTCGTTCAAAAGCAGGGCGAACAGAATGGGCAGCGGAAAACCCACCAGCAGCATACCCAGATTGATGCTCAGGGTATTTCCCAGCAGCCTGCCGAAATAGCGGCTGGTGACGAGCTTTTCAAAATGCTTCAGCCCCACCCAGCGGCTGCCGGCAATTCCAAGCGCGGGCTTGAAATCCTGAAAGGCGATCACAACGCCGTACATCGGCAGATAACAGAAAATGATATAATAAGCCGCCACCGGAAGGGCCAGCAGATAAAGCAGCGGATGGTTTCGAATATTATCCAAAAGACGCCTGCGCAGCGGCGCACGCCTTACAGTGAGGGATTCTGCGTTCAAAGCGATTCCTCCTTACCGGAAAACCGCCGCTGTGCGGCAGCGGCCCGAAAAATAAAAAAGGAAACGGTTCTGTGGCAGGATATGCCATCTGCCGTTTCCATGAGGCTTACCGGGGAAAGAGGCCGGACGGCCCCTTTCCCGGTAAAATGGTTGACGGTTAACGGGCGTTGAAACGATCCAGCGCCGCCTGCTCGGCGTCGATGGCTTTCTGGATTCCCATGCCGTCCAGGTTGGCCACGGCGGCGTCCCAGTCCTCCAGGGAGGCTTCGCCGCAGATGATCTTAAGCGCCAGCTCGGACATGTAGGTCTTGATCTCGGTCATGACTTCGGACACGGTGCGGCTTTCGTCGCTGGTCAGGCTCACGCCGCCGGGAACCAGCTTTTCATCGCTGACGCCCTCGCTCCAGACCTTCCAGTTTTCCCGATGCTCCGGCAGGTCGTACTGAGACAGTTCCATGGAATCTGGCACTTCGGTGGTCAGGTTCTGGATGTAGTGACGGTTGGTGCCGTTGGGGTAATCGGGGTTTTCTTCAGAGGTCATCCACGCGGAACGGACGTAATCGCCGTTTTCGTTGATTTCATAGGTGGTGTGACCGTCGCCCAGATCGCCGATACCAAAGGTGGTCAGCAGGTTGATCTCCGGCTTGAAGAGGCAGTCGATCCACTTCATGGCCAGCTCGGGGTTCTTGCAGGCGGTGGAGATAAAGAAGCGGCTTTCGGTGCTGACGCGCTTCAGGCAGGAAGCGGTGCCCAGGACGCTGTCGTCGCCCGCCTTGCGCAGGGTGCTCATGGGAACGGAGTGGAAGTTGGGATCCTCGGTGGGGCCGGTCTGAATGAGGGTACGGGTCTCCCAGTTGCCGATGCCGATGACGGCGGTGCGGCCGGTGTAGTACATCTTCTTGCAGTCGTCATGCGTGCGGTTGATGTTATCCACGTCGATGATGCCTTCGCTCATCCAGCGTGTCATCATTTCCAGGAAATCACGATAGCCGGCCTGCAGATAGGAGTGAGTGACCTTGCCTTCATCGTTCAGGATGAAGCCGTCCCAGGTGACGCCGTAGCCGGCAGCCAGCACGTTGCTGTTGTTGATGAAATAATCGTCGAACTGAGCGAAGGCCAGCGGAACGGTCACATCATAGGCTTCCTTGATGGCCAGCATGGCTTTTTCGAAGTCCTCATAGGTCTTGGGAACCTCCAGACCCAGCGCGTCCAGCCAGTCCTTGCGGATCTGCAGGCCGGTGTGCTGGATGCCGTTGACCACGTTGCTGCCCAGGCCGGTCAGCTTGTACACGCCGCTGTCGGTCTTCAGGACCAGCTTATCCTTATCGGAAAGCGAGTTGTACATCGCCAGATAATCGGGCGCGTACTTTTCGACCAGCTCGTTAGGGTTGATGACGATGCCATCCTCGATCGCGCCGTCGGTCTGACCGGGATAATCCCGACCCAGCTCATCCGCCGCAATGAAAATATCCGGATATTCGCCGGAGGCGACCAGCATATTGAAGAAGGAACCGTCGTCGTTTTCCGGCGGGCAGATGAATTCAATATGAACGTTGGTCAGCTCTTCCAGCTTCTGGATGGTAGGAGACTCGTTCAGGTCGGTCATCATGCTCAGGCTGCCGGAGGGGGCCTGCATATAAACCGTTAACGTGGCTTTTTCTTCCGTCAGAGGAAGGGTAACGGCTTCGGGCTCCGCCAGCGCGCAGCTGCACAGGCAGAGCATAAGGCACAGAATCAAAGCGAGACTTTTTTTCATGGCTGTTTTCCTCCATATTTTATTGGTTCCGTTGGTCTGCCGGTTTGGCGCCTTGACCGGACAAACTGCATGTGCTATTTTTACGGCTTTTTGGTCAAAAAAGCAATAAGCAAAATCCGTCGGTACCGCCAAAATGTGTTTTATTGCTAAAAGCGCGCCAGATTGGGCAAAAATAGGGCGAATCGTTTTTTGACGATTCCCGTATCGGATTTTACGTATTCTTTTTGCACCAAACGCCGCTCCATCGCCTTGAAAAAACTTTGGGCTTTCGGCTACAATAAAAAAAGCAGCAGATATGCTCAAACTGTCGCTCCTCGCACAGAGCTGCCGAAGGAGCCGCCGCCCTTTTCCGCTCCCTTTCACTATGCGGCGGGGTCCGGCCATCCCCCGCGCTTTGCGCAGCATTTCTTCGACGATTTGAGCCAATATCCCTCTATCAGACATTAGGAGGATTTTGAAATGCATAAAGCCAGAAAACGTCCGCTTCTGCAGAGCCTGATCCTTTCTTATTTGCTTGTCCTCTTTCCGCTGGCGCTGTTATGCTATGTTCTGTTTCAAAATCATTCCGCAGTGCTGGAAGGAAACCTGCAGCAAATGCAGTACGCGCAGCTGCACCGCTATCAGACCGCCCTGCAGAGTGAATTGACGGATCTGACCTTATTGGCCAATCAGTTCTATACCACCGTTTCCCAGACCAACGCCGTCACCCGCAGCCGCGCCGATCTGCAGAGCACCGATCATACGACCATGGTTCGCCTTTGCACTCAGCTTTCCAGCGCGGTCAACACCTCCCGGAGCGTGGAGGAAATCCTGCTTTATATGGGAAAAAGCGGATACGGGATTACCTCCAAGCGCGTCCTTCCTTTGGATCAGCTGTATTCGCTGACGGAAAACCATGAAGCTCTTTGGAAAAGTCTGGATGAACTAAAGCAGCTGCTGAGCTTTACCCGTCGGGGCGGGCTGCAGCGCGTGGATGATACGCTGTATTTTTTTACGGGATTGGGAAATGGTTCCTGCGTCCTTTTCAATTTGCGTCCCGATTATCTAATCGACCTGTATGGCGAAAACTCTACGGATGAGTATTTTGCTTTTACCACGCTTCAGGGAGATATTTTATTCCAAAACGGAGAGGATTTTCCGCTGGACACCGTTCAGTTTCTGGCGGAGGAAGGCGAATTTGCTTCTAACAAGTGGTTGGTCACGGCGCTGCGGCTGGACGGGTATGATTACCGTATTATCAGCGTCAGATCCCGGACGGCCATACGCACGGCGCTGTTAAAGCAGACCACCGGCCTGCTTGCGGCGATCCCGGTATGCACGTTCCTCAGCTTTATGGTCATTATCCTTTCTCTGAAACGAAATTACACTCCTGTAGCCGAGGTGCTGCGGATGGCTAACGACAGCGGATTTGATACGGATGAGGAAAATCACGAATTTGACCAGCTTCATACGCTGCTGCAAAAAGCGCTGGATGACCGTCAAAAGCTCAAGCAGCGTGAAGACCGAATCAGACTGCGGCAGGACGACGCCAGACTTTATACGGAACTTGGCACTTCTCAGGCGGAGACAGCCGCTGCAAAACGCTTTGCCCAATGCCGACAGCCCTTTCCCATGCCCTACTGGTGCTATATTGAAATGACGCTGGTCGATTACGGAGACGTTCAGGATGACGAAACCATCTTCTCCATCGCGCAAGAATTGATTCGAAAAATGCTGGAGCCAAATTTCAGCGTAGTATCCCTGCAGACAGGACAGCAGCTGCTTTTCCTGATGGGATTGCAGCATAGCGGCGATTCGCAGATTCCCCTGTTCAGGAACGATCTGCAAAGGGCTTTGAGCTTTCTTCAGGAGGAATATTCAGCAGAATTTGTTTGCTGTGCGACCGATGTTGCCGCTGTGGGAGAGTCCTTTTCGCAGACTTCCATCACCCTGATGGAGCAGCTGTCTCAGATGCGGCTGCTGCCCTGCAGCGCCCCCATCCAGATGTATCAGGAAATTCCGGCCATGGAAAGCCATATTCTTTCGATTCTTTCTGCCATGCAGCAGGCTGTGCTGACGGGAAACGACAGCGCATTGCAAAACGACGCCTCTCAGCTGTATCTGCTGTTGGAACGTGAGCGGGAAAAAACCTCCGATTCATCGGCGAAAAGCGAAGGGCACCTGCTTGAGCAGGTCATTCAACTGGTTCAATCCAGCTACTTTGACCCTGATCTCAATGTGTCGGCGATTGCTCAGCGTCTGGGACGAAATCCCGACGTAGTCTCGCGGGCGTTTCGGCAGGGAATGCAGATCGGGCCGCTGGAATACCTGCATTCCGTGCGGATCCACGCGGCCACCCGCCTGCTGAAAGAAAATCCCGATCTGACCATCCGCCGTGTGGCCGAGCTCTGCGGCTATATCAATATCGATTCGTTTAATCGTGCCTTTAAGCGGATTATCGGCACGACAGCCGGAAAATACCGGGAAAAACTTTCGGAAATGGAATCAAAGAAAAACGGGAACGACGAACGCTAGGCCATCCTGCCCTCATTTGTGCGGCGTTGCCCTGCTCTTTTGGGTGCGTTATTCCTCTAATAAAAATTTGACGCTTCGTGCCCTCGCTCCCCCAGTTTCAGCATCTCCGCAGCCGGAAAGCATCCGCCGAATGTTTTCCGGCTTCTTTTGTTCCGTTCTTTTTTTCTGTCCTTTTCTTCAAAAAATGACAAATAGTCACATTTTGCATCTTGACGTTCCTGTTTTCTTTCTTTATAATCGAAAGCGTTGTTTCACAATGGAATGATTTTACGAAAGAAGAGGAGCGGCATGGGCAGAGAAGTGCTGGCAAGCATCCGGACGCAGTATCCCTCATTTACGCGCGTGGAAAAAAGCATCGCCGATTACGTTCTGGATCACGGCGGCGAAGTGGTGAACCTGCGAATCCGGGAACTGGCGTTTCGCTGCTCTGTGGGCGAAAGCAGCATCGTCCGCTTTTGCCGAACCATCGGCCTGGGCGGCTACGACGATCTGCGGCTTTCTCTGGCGGCGGCATTGGAACGGGAACCCCTTCCGGCGGATGAAACCGAGGCCGCTGCGGGGAACATCGCCGACGAGCTGTGCCGTCTTCATTGTCAGGGGCTTCAGAACGCCCGGAGCATTCTGAAGGCGGAAACCCTTCGGGCGGTTTCGGAAAAGATGCTGGCGGCGCGGCAGATCTATTTTTTCGCTCCAGCCGGGGCCCATGCCTTGGCCGCCCACCTGAGCGATACGGTTTTGCAGGCGATCGGAAAGGGCGTCAGCCTGACCCCGCCTTATCCCAAGGCGCTGTGCCGCCGGGAAATGAACGCGCAGGATTTGGCCTTTTTACTCTCGACAGACACTGCCTCGGATAACGCGGACGTGCTGGAAAGCGTGGCCGCTCAACTACAGAAACGGGGCGTGGAGCTGGTTTCCTTATCCTGCTGCGGCAAAACGCCTGCCCAGCAATATTGTCAGGAGAAGCTGTTCTGCGGCACCATCGAGTTCTTCGGCGGCTCCATGCCGGACCGGCTGGCTCTTTGCTACGTGATCGAAACCCTGTGCGCCGCCTGCGTGGCGGAAATCCACCCTTTTCCGGACATGGACAACGAATAGTACAGCGATCGGGGTACTGCGAAGGAAATACAGCCCTGCCGACGTTTTTTCCCAAAAGAGCCGGAGTCTATAGATGACAAAAGGAATGGCGAAAATTCGCTTCAGAGTGTCAAAAAAGTGGAGGTGCAGGAGGCACTGCTGCCACTCAATCGTCGCGGGGACTACTGCCGTAGTCCCCGCTCGTTTCGTGTCACACCTGCGGGTCGTTAACCGCCTGCGGCGGTTGTGCCCACTGGACGACCGGTGAACTTTTCAAATTCTATTTGAAAAGTTCAGTCTGCCAAAGGCAGACCGGGTTGCCCAAGGGCAACCCGCCTTGCGCCTTCCCTACGGTGC
>SFGO01000138.1 GCA_004556545.1 Clostridiales bacterium | reverse complement strand
CATTTACGTTCGTGCGCGCTCGTGCTCACTCTAATCCTCTTTCAAAAAGGGCAAGGCTTTTTCCCTCCGCTGCCTATCGCCGCTCTGCTCCGGCGCAGTCGGCGTGGGGCAGACGCAGCCCTTGCAAGTTGGGATGTTTTTTGTGGCTTGGGTATTTTTGCAGCGCAAAAGGCCAGCGTGAGTTCGATTTCACGCTGGCCTTTTTAAGCGAGCCATGAGGCCTGTCGCCGAATGGCGGTCTGAATCGGCCAAGCGGCAGGGAGCTGCACCAGACCGGCGAGCCGTGGCACCTGTCGTGCCACGGCGGTAAAACCCCGGCCAAGCCGCATGTCCCCCGAGCAGCCCCGCGCCCTGTGGGCGCGGAGTGGGGTCAAGGGGCACTGCCCCTTGTGCGAGCCATGAGGCCTGTCGCCGAATGGCGGTCTGAATCAGCCAAGCGGCAGGGAGTTGCACCAGACCGGCGAGCCGTGGCACCTGTCGTGCCACGGCGGTAAAATCCCGGCCAACGGGCTTTCCACCGAGCGCCCTGCGCGCCTGCGGCGCGCAGTCCGGGGTGCAGGGGGTCACCCCCTGCCCTGCTAGTCGAGTTCGACGATGCCGGGGTATTGGGCGATGACTTCCTGCTCGTCGTTGATGAAGGTGGATTGAGCATCCTCGGGAAGGGCGGGCTTTTCGCCGTCTACCAGCACTTCCACCTTTTTGACCCCGGGGAATTGGGAGCAGGTGAAGAGAATCGCCCGGACGGCCTGCTTGCCGCCGTCGGTTTCTTCCATGGCCTGCTTGAACTCCTTGGAGAAGTTCACCGTGACCACGCCGTCCTTCATGACGACGCTCTTGATGCCGCAGTCCTCCGGCAGCGCCCGCTCCAGACCGCTGTCGCTTTTGGGGCCCTTGGCCAGCTCCAGAATGGCGGTGCTTACGTCCGCATTGCTGAAAACCGCGCGGGTGACGGGCACCAGTAAACGGCCTGTCTGGGAGGGAAAGTAGAGTTTGACCAGATTTGCGTCCTTGGAAAACGTCTCGACGGATTCCAGATTCAGCCCGTCGCCGGAGAAAACGCCGCTGACGTCCGTGCCGTAGGTCAGTTTGCTGCGCTTCTTGCCGTCAAACTCGAAAGTGACTTCATCCACGGTGGAAAAGCAGCTCAGCGCCCCGGCGACCGCATTCACCATCAGGTTTTCCTGCTCCGCGCCGGAGCAGGAGAGGGCTTCCTTGCTCATGTTGACGTTGGCCCGCCCGCCGGTAATGTCGATGTCGAAGGTCGTGCCCTCGGGAATCACCGTCCGCAGACCCAGCCGCGCCGCCTGCATGTCGTTTTCGCCGCTCTTGACCATCAGGTTCAGCGTGGCCTTGGCGATGCCGTCCGTCTTTTCCACCTGCCGGGTCACGGGTACCAGATAGCCGTCCCCATCCTCGTAGTACACCACGGTGGAGACCGTGTCGCCCTTTTGGGCCGCAAGGGTCTGCTCCACCGGGGTCTTCGCCGTCTCCACCAGCACCTGCGATGGGGCCTGCCCACTGCCCCGCAGCGCCAGCACGACCACCAGCGCCGCCGCACACAGGATCAATATCCGCTCAATGTCCGCCCGTTTGATTTTCATAAACCAATCCTCTCCTCTGCGTCGATTGCAGTTTCAATGTATGAGTGCAGGCGGGCAAACATGACGAATTGTACTTTTGCGCCGGATATGCTATCATGACGAAGCGGGCGCTGCCTGGCGGAACCCTCCGGCGGCGCGGCAAACAGGAGGTTTCATCATGCCGATGGATGGATTTACCCTGTCCTTCATGGCCAGGGAATTGAATGAAAAACTGGCGGGCGGCCGGGTGGATAAGGTCAATCAGCCCGAACGGGACGCGCTGACGCTGCTGATTCGTTCCGGCGGGGGCAATCACCGGCTGCTTTTGAGCGCCAACGCCAATCAGGCCCGGGCGCAGCTGACGGGGCAGAATTACGAGAACCCCGCCGAGCCGCCCATGTTCTGCATGCTGATGCGCAAGCACCTGCTGGGCGCGCGGGTCACTCGGGTAGAGCAGCTCTTCGGCGACCGGATTCTGGAGGTGCGTTTCGACGCGCTGGACGAAATGAGCGACCATGTGGAAAAGACGCTCTATCTGGAAGTGATGGGCCGCTACAGCGACCTGACGCTGGTGGGGCAGGACGGCGTGATTGTGGACGCCATCCGCCACGTCAACAGCGAAATGAGCCGGGTACGCACCCTGCTGCCGGGAGACGAGTACCAGCTGCCGCCCCGGCAGGAAAAGCTGACCCCGGAGGAGATCTCCGCCGAAACGCTGCTGGAACGCCTTTCCGGCCTGAAAATGTCCCTGAGCAAGGGCTTGATGGAGTCGGTCAGCGGCATGGCGGGGCTGTGCTCCAAAGAGGTCTGCGCCCAGATCGGCGTAGAACCGTCCGCCCCGCTGGACGAGCTGGATCTGCCCTTCGTATGCGGCAGGCTGGCGGACTTCTTTGCAGGGCTGGGGGAACACTTCGCGCCCGTCACCCTCTATGACGAAACCGGGCTGGCGCAGGATTTCTTTCCGTTCCCGTACCGCAGCTTCCCGGAAGAAAACCAGAAGCCCATGGAAAGCCTGAGCCGCGCCATGGACGAGTTCTATCTGGGCCGGGATCTGCGGATGCGGATGCAGCAGAAGAGCGCCGGATTGCAGCGGCATATCAAAAGCGCGCTGGAACGGGTGGAAAAGAAAAAAAGCATCATGCAGGAAACGCTGCGCCAGAGCGACCAGACCGAGAAAAACCGAATCTTCGGCGATTTGCTGACCGCCAATCTCTATTTGATGGAAAAGGGCCAGAAAAGCGTCCGGGTGCAGAATTATTACGAAGAAGGAATGCCCGAGATCGAGATTCCGCTGGACATTCGGAAAACGCCCAATCAGAACGCCCAGAGCTACTACAAAAAATACCGCAAGGCCAAGGTAGCCGAGCAGTACGCCGCAGAGCAGATGGTTCAGATCGAAAAAGACCTGCTGCTTCTGGAAAATGCGCTGGAGGATCTGGAAAACTGCCAGACGACGGCGGATATGGGCGAGATTCGCTATCTGCTTTCGCAGAACGGTTTCCTGCGGCCGGACGGAAATCCCCGGAAGCAGAAGAAATTGCAGGAGGGCAAGCCGTACCGCTTTGTTTCGCCTGACGGGACGGTGATCGAGGTGGGCAAAAACTCCATCCAGAACGACCGGCTGACCCTTCACGCCCGGGGCAACGAAACGTGGCTTCACGCTCAGGGGATCCCCGGTTCCCACGTGATCGTTCATACGGAGCAGGAGCCCAGCGACGCGACGCTGCTCTACGCGGCCAAGCTGGCGGCTTACTTCAGCAAGGGGCGCAATCATCCGGCCCTGCCAGTGGACTACACGCTGCGGAAATATGTGAAAAAATCCGCCAATTCCCCGGCGGGTCTGGTGACGTATACCAATTTCAAGACTTTGCTGGTAGGCAACACCCCGGAGGAACAGGCGGCCATTCTCAAGCTTTGCGGAGGCATGGGAAAATGATGGGAAATATTCATCTGCGCGCCGCAAGGGAAAGCGATGCGGCGTTTCTTCAGGAGGTTTACCGCTACTATATCGAAAATACCGAGGCCAGCTACAACGACTGCGTCAAGCCCGTGGAGGCCTACATGGAAAGCATCCGGGAGCTTTCGCAGCAGTATCCGTTTCTGATTGCGGAGGACGAAGCAGGGCGGCCCGTTGGCTTTGCGAACGCGGAACCCATTCGTCCGCAGAGCGGCTACCGGCATACGGTGGAGCTGACCATCTATCTGCATCCCGACTGCCCCAAGGGGCAGGGCGTTGGTTCTCTTTTGTATACGACACTGCTGGACTGCCTGAAGGAGCAGGGGTTCTACTGCGCCTTTGGGGTGATCGACTCCCAGAATCAGGCCAGCATTGCCCTGCACCGGCACTTCGGCTTTGCGGAGGACAGCCGCATGGAAAAGGTAGCCTTTCGGCACGGCAAGTGGCTGACCGCCGTTTACATGCGCAAGCAGCTTCGGTCGCCGGAGGGGGTTCCCGCCGAGCCGCTGCCCTTTACGGAGGCGCTGGGGGCGTACCCGAAGGGATAAGCAAAAGCAAAAATGGGAAAAGACCGGCCTATGTGGGAACATGGGGCGGTCTTTTGGGGGTGGCTTTGAGAAAAGCCTCTAGTGTGGCTGTGGGCGCATATCCTACTCCCATTGGTACGCTGACTTCCCGAAGGGGACTGGGGGGGAACGAAGGGAAGCGGGTATCCAGTGGATAACCGCCGAAGGCGGTTAGCGACCCGGAGTTCAGGCAAACAACAAGCGGGACGCACGGCAGTGCGGGCCGCGCCGATTGTTTGCCCCGAGGAAAGCCCCAAGTGCGCCCGCAGGCGCAAACCCCTGCCCACGGTGGGGATTGACGCGCCGACTCCGGCGCGGGAAAAGGGCTGGCCGTCCCATGGGGCGCTCTATTGTTCGAGTGGCGATCCGAAGGGGACTGGGGGCGAGCGGAAAGCCCCCAGTGCGCCCGCAGGCGCATACCCCTCGCCCCCGGTGGGGCTGACGCGCCGACTCCGGTGCGGATTGGGACTGGCCGTCCCATGGGGCGCTCGATTGCTTCGGGTGGCGATCCGAAGGGGGTGCAGGGGGGCGAGCGGAAAGCCACCCTGCTTGCATC